>JAIMBU010000832.1 GCA_023511325.1 Gorillibacterium sp. | reverse complement strand
AAGAATGGGTGCCCTCTCTCATGACAACTTACCAATTTTGCTTGTACGTGTGAGAAGTGTAGAACAAATGAAACGTATGCTTGAAAAGCTAGAAGAAAATATTATCTTAATCACGGGATTTGTTTTACCGAAATTTACACCTCAGAATGGTATAGCTTATTTCGATGTGATTTCAAGATATAACAGAGGAAAAAGTCCGTCTTCCCCTACCTTGTATGGTCTGCCCATTCTAGAAACTGCATCAGTCATCTATAAGGAATTACGTATGGATACTCTTCTTGGAATCAAAAAAATATTAGACGAGAATAAGCAGTTTGTTCTTAACATTAGGATTGGAGCAACAGATTTTTCGAGCCTATTCGGTCTGAGAAGAAGTCCTGATATGACGATTTATGATATTGCACCGATTCGCGATTGTATTTCGGACATCATAAATGTCTTTGGAAGAATGGATTCTCCCTATGTCATTTCTGGCCCAGTATGGGAATACTTCGCTTCCCGCGACCGAGTCTTAAAACCACAGCTTAGACTAACACCTTTTGAAGAAATATTGGGGCAACCGGGGCGCAAGCTGCGAATGGAATTCATCACTAACTATGTAGATGGTTTAATCCATGAAGTTATGATGGATATGGAGAATGGGATAATTGGCAAAACGATCATTCATCCATCGCATATTAAGCCGGTTCAGTCTCTTTACGTCGTTACTCATGAAGAATACGTGGATGCCACCAGTATCATGGCAAACAACAATGGTTACCTCGGCGTTCTCAAAAGTGAGTACTCTAATAAAATGAACGAAATCAAACCACATCTGAATTGGGCGCAGCGGATAGTTGCTAGATCAAAAATATACGGGGTGCTACATGAACAGCAAAACTATATTGCCTTGCTACCAGACCACGAACACGCATACATTTAAGATCTTAGGGGATCTGTCTGTAACTGTTTCAATTAAAGAGAATCCATTTCAGATACCGTTGGACTCACTATTCTCAATGGCAGCAAGAGTAAACAAAAAAAGAGCCTTTCTCTTTGTGAGCAAGGTTTTAGGAAAGCATATACCTGTTAATCCCTACGTATCCTTATTAAGCGGTGCTGCATTGTCTCTATTATTGTTTAGAGAGTTGAGTGGAGATAACGAACAAACGGCGGAGCTTCTTTTCGAGACTCTTAACGGGTTAACCCGCGCAAAGGACGCAAAGAAGGTTTATCATAAAATCCAAAAGAGCAGGTTAGCATTACCGGAACCTGCCAAGTTTATTGGCTTTGCTGAAACCGCTACTGCATTGGGACACAGCATGTATAATGTTTTTGCTAGTGGTTGCACGTATATTCACACTACACGCGAGCTAATCCCATCCATGACCTCGCTGATAAACTTCGATGAGGAGCACTCTCATGCCGTATCTCATCGATGTTATGCAATAGATGAAGATGTTATGGCTGGTGAAGAAACCATTGTATTAGTTGATGATGAGATTACAACAGGCAATACTGCACTTAATATCATCAAGGATATTCAGGCGAAGTATCCCCGTAAATGCTATATTGTTGCGTCTCTCTTAGATTGGAGAACAACGGAGGATGTACAGCGGTATACGGAATTGGAGCAACAATTGGGGATCACGATCAAGTCATTATCTCTTATAAAGGGAACAATCGAGGTCAAGGGTAAACCAATCCCATCAGTTCCGCAGGAAAGAAGCTCCTCGGTCTCTGATATTCCCGTAACAAAGTTTATTTATCTGAGTAATCTTTTTGAATTATCAAGCAGAGAATCTCTAAACAGCGAAGGATATATTAATAGTTCGCCGTATATTGTGGGAACTGGGCGGTTCGGCATTCATCAGATTGACAACCGAAAGACCGATTTGAGTGTCTCGGCGGCGGCCAAAAAATTGGTTGGGTATAGGGAGGGTGCAACCGTACTATGTCTTGGTACGGGCGAGTTTATGTACATTCCTATGAGAATTGCAGCAGAAATGGGCGAATGTGTATCTTATCATTCCACCACCCGCAGCCCAATCCATTCTGCATATGAGACAAACTATGCGATAAGACATGGTGTTTCATACCCGTCACCAGATCAGGATGGATTAGCCAATTTTGTTTACAACATCTCTCTCGGTCAGTATGAAGATCTTTTTCTTTTTCTAGAACGGGATATTTCTCTAAATAGAATCGAGCCCATGCTCGATTCCTTCCGCACGAAGGGGTTTAAAAGGATTAATATTGTTATTTGTGGTCCTCAGTTTCATTAATCGAAAGGAGATTGTGTATGAATG
>JAIMBU010000831.1 GCA_023511325.1 Gorillibacterium sp. | reverse complement strand
GGACGCGGCCTGATTCGATAACGCGTGGGGCGCAAGTCGGATCTGCCCCAAGTCACCGGTATGTGGCTAATTAACAGCGTACGGGGTTGGGTGTCGGTTAACTTGGTCCCCCCGCACTCAGCCCATTTGCGTTAGCATATCCGTATACTTTGTATCTTGGGCCATGGGGGGAACGTTTTGGCGACGGAGGAACGGGATCGCAAAAGCGATTTGTTGGCAGCAGCGCAAAGAGTGTTTAGTCGCTACGGCTACCACCAAGCGGGCATTCGCCACATTGCGGAAGAAGCCGGGTGCGCCACCGGCACCTTTTACCTGTATTTCGCCAGCAAAGCCGATTGCTTTTTGGCCTTGATCGATACCCTCTACGAACAGGTGATGCAAGAAGTGATGGCCCGCCGCGCCGGCCTCACAGACCCGGTAGCCAAATTGCAGCGCTCCTTGTTGGCTGTGGTCGACGTGCTTACCCGCAACGAGGAATTGGCCCGCGTGGTGTTGGTCCACACGCGCGGATCTGTGCCCATTTTAGAAGATCACCTCTGGTTGATGCAGCAAGGCGGCGGCAATCTCACAGCGCATCCGCTCACCCAGAGACAGCTTGCGTACAGGCGTGCTCAGGTATGGACCGAGTTCAAAACGCTCGATCAGCAGATCCCGGCGCTTGATGAACGCCCCTCGCGGCAGATCATAAATCCGCCCCATCAGCTCAAACGTATCAGCAGGAGGAAGATGATACCAAAGCTGTGACTTCTGCCCGAAGACACAGCCCATGCGGTAAGCGAGTCTTTTCCGTTCCTGCCAAGGGCATAAACCGAGCACACTTGCCATACCATCAGTTGGGTGCAGAATGCCCGAGAGCATCTTGATCGTTGTCGATTTCCCCGCCCCATTAGGCCCAAGAAAAGCCAACGTCTCTCCCTTCTCCACAGTGAAGCCAATCGAATGCACTGCCAGCTTCTCCCGGTACTCCGGTCGAAAGAGCGACCGCAAGCTGCCAGTGAAACCTGTTTCTTTTGCTTTAACCGCAAAGGCCTTGGTTAAATTCTCTACTTCAATGACCGCCACATGAAGCCCCCATTTCTCTCGCTAACTGTAACCAAAAAAGACCTCAGGGCAATCCCGTCTTGGTAAGACGGAACTTGCCGAAGGTCTTTTATCCCTACGGTGTGACGCTGCGTTTCGCTCTGCGCCTGGCCTCGCTCGGTCCGCAGGATCAATTGATATCCACGGTTACCTAGAAGCCCTTCCAGTTAGTTTCCAATATTAGCATGGAAATTACAAATGGGCAATGACATTTTTACATAGATGAGGATTATTTCTGGCGTAATAAAACCTTACATGAACTACACCCTAAGTACTTGGATAATGTTACGCACGGATTCAGCGGACTTGTCGAGCGCCGCCTTTTCCTCTGGGGTCAGATGAAGCTCATAAACCTTCTCAATTCCATTTGCACCTAGCAAGGTTGGAACACCCAGAAAAAGATCGTAATAACCGTATTCACCTGTAAGTAGAGTGATGGTCGGAAGAATGCGCTTCTTGTCTTTAACAATGGCTTCGGTCATTTGCACAAGTGATGCAGCAGGAGCGTAGAAAGCGCTACCGTTACCAAGCAGATTGACGATTTCGCCACCACCATTACGCGTGCGTTCGACGATCGCGGCGATTCGATTCGCTGGAATGAGTTGATCGATGGGCAAACCACCGACATCGGAATAACGGACTAGCGGCACCATGTCATCCCCATGTCCACCTAGCACTACCCCATGCACATCTTCAACCGATACATTTAATTCTTGCGCAACAAAGGTACAAAAACGAGCTGTATCCAGAACACCCGATTGACCAATCACACGATTCTTGGGAAAACCTAAGGCTTCATAAGCAACGAAAGTCAGGGCATCTACAGGATTACTTAAAATAATCACGATTGCTTCTGGACTATGGATTCTGATATTATGGCAAACATTCCGAATGATCCCGGCATTGATGTTAACCAACTCATCCCGTGTCATTCCTGGCTTGCGGGTAATTCCAGCAGTGATAATGACGATATCTGAATTTGCCGTATCCTCGTAATTGGAGGTTCCTTGAATTTTGGCGTCAAATCCAATAACCGGTCCTGCCTGCTGCATATCTAGGGCTTTACCTTTCGTTGGATTATCGAGCTCTGGAATATCAAGCAAGACGATATTTCCCAATTCCTTTTGCGCCAGCATGAGAGCAGTATTCGCCCCTGTGAAACCAGCTCCGATAACGGATAGCTTGCTGCGTCGAATGGCCATATTAAACC
>JAIMBU010000830.1 GCA_023511325.1 Gorillibacterium sp. | reverse complement strand
TCTCCACTCTGAACCGATTACAGCTGAGATTCCTGCACAATTGCAGGAATTTCCCTTAGCTCACAAATAATCTCTAAAAAAACTGCACTTTTGCAGGTTTACAAAAAGCAAAACAATCCTTTAAGAAAGGACTCCATCAATTTCAGGAGTCCTGTTGCACTTTTTTCACCTTTATACAGAACATTTCTGTGTAAAGAGCCATGTTTGTTCAAGCAAAAGATATTGTAAGTGAGGCATGTCCGTCCATCCGTTTATCTACCCATTCATCTATCCGTCAGTGGCCATCTACCTGTTCATCTTCCGCCGGTCCGTCGGTTCATCCGTCCTTCTATCCATACACCCGTTCATCAGTCCATCTACTCATCCATACATCCGTCCTTCTATCCATACATCCGTTCATCAGTCCATCTACTCATCCATCTATCCGTCGCTCTGTTGGTCCATCATTTCATCCGTTCACTATCCGTCCACCCATCTGTCTATTTAACCATTCACCCGTCCTTCCCAACCAAACGAGCTTTACCTTCTTTTACTTGTATATAGTTCATTTTCCTCTGCTGATTGTGAGCTAGGGCTCGATCAGGTCAAGTACATCACGCCGCATGGATTGCGGAAAGGATTGGATCGGCTTGCCTACGCGGAAGAACATCTGGATTGTGCCTCCCTCTGGTGCATACTCATTGTGGATGCGCTGGTACGGCTCCTTCATCTCTGAATACTCCTCCAGAACCTGGCTTACCGGCTGCATGACGAAGCCTATACTGTGTAGCTCCATAACCAGACGTCCATACAGCATCCCGCTCTTCACCTGTTGGGTCCGCGTGTTGTTCTTTGTCACAATCATGGCATAGCCGGGCGTATGGTCCACCGCCGTTTGGGTCGATTTTACGAAATTTTTAGTTGCTGCCTGCTCACCATTAAAGGAAGGAACCAGCGTAACAGCCCCTTGGAGGATATGCTTCATGATTCCCGAGGTTCCTTGGCCCTCAACGGAAAAACCGTTGCGGTGGCTATTCTTTTCCCGCTCATTCGAGCGAAAAACAGCAGCTGATTCTTCACTGATCCGATGAATAACTGATTCGATGTCAGCCCCCTCCATCGCATAACGTCCAAGTTTCTCCCGATTGGCTTCATCCTGATAAAAGTGCAGTGTCACGTCTGCATTGGCAACCGAATCCACATTCGCATTGGCATTGGCATTGGCGTCCGCATTCACATCTGCTTTCGTATTCGCATTCAAATTGGCGTTCGCATTCACATCTGCATTTGTATTCGCATTCAAATTGGCTTTCGCTTCCACATCCATAGCTGCTTCCACATCTTGATTTAACGTGAGTAGGCTATCTGTTTGCTTAGCCGTAAGCGGGGCAGATTGATAAGCAGCCCTGTTGGTATCCGGCAGAAACATGGCATCATAGAGCGAGCTCATCTTGGGGTTAGTTTTAATTGTCGACATCTTAGGATTAGTCTGAATTATCGTGATCTTGGCTACCGGCTTGGCCTTCATGCTCGCAATCAGGTCTTTTTCATCATACTCACCCTCTGGGAAGAGCTGGATGGTTGTCGGATAGCCGAGCTGTTCTCCTGCAAGCTGGACATTCTCAAGAAAGGTTCCTTGAGAGACCATGGTCTGCCTTGCCAGCGGATCAACCTCCAAGGTCAGACAACGGCTGTCCGCAAATAAGTAAAATACGGACGGATTTTGTTCGTCTAGCTTAATTGTCCATGGTTGAGTATTATGTCCACTTGCGGCTAGTAAACCATGCGCTGCAAGCTTAACGCGAGGGTCCGCAAACGACTGGGAATAATCCTTTTGCCACGGCTCCAGATATTTAGGAGTTGTAAAGATACCACTTACGAGCAACAACCCGACAAAAACCACCGCTGCTAGAGCAATTATGCTTGATAATAAAACGAGCACTGTTTTCTTCACTGTTTTCTTCACTGTCTTTCTCTTCACGGTAATCCTCCCCAAGGTCAACTTTTTATAGCACATAACAGCATATCGAAAGCCTCTGCGATGATCTTCTCTGGGTCGCTTCCGTGATATAATCGCATATAGTTGGCCTTTTTCCTCGTTGTGGTGAAAATGCCGACAGTGCACGCCCAAAGAATATGCGCGGTTTGGACAATATCCAGCTCACTTCGGATGACACCCTCCTTGATCCCCGCCTCCAGCGCGTTGACCAGATGATGATACAGCTTCTCTCCCTGCTCGTAGCATTCATCCCTCAATTTGTCCGGTAACCCACTGGCGAAGTCGGACTCCTTGTTCTCATACTCCATGATGC
>JAIMBU010000829.1 GCA_023511325.1 Gorillibacterium sp. | reverse complement strand
GCTCCAGCGTTCCCGTACGCGCTACTCCTTTGCCAGGAAATTCAGAAACGGATACAGTAATCTGCTGCCGCTGGGATTCCCACTTGCCAATCAATACGATATCGTCACCTGGAATAAGCTTATCCTTAAGAAAATGCCGATTAAAGAAAATAGCTGTGACAAAGAATTGATCGACAACCACCTTGCATGACATTCTCGATTTTGTTCGTCCACTCATTCGCAGAACAGGCTCTCCGTAAATGGTTCCTTGAATGGTAATCTTCTCTCCATCCTTGACTTGGGTCAGATCTCGGAGGCGATAGTCCTCATAACGGAAGGGGAAATAATCAAGAAGCCCGCCAGCAGAGGTGACCCCCAGTGCGCTGAGGTCCTCTGCTTTTTGCGGGCCTATTCCGTGTACTTCACGGACAGGTATAGAATAAAGATCCATATTATGCCTTGATCACGAAGATGGCTACCGTTCCCGGACCCGAATGGGTTCCGACAACAGGACCGACCCACGTGATGGTCGTCTTCTTGACGTTAAAATGATGGCTGACCAGCGCACTCAGCTCTTCCGCCACAGGTAAAGCATTCGCGTGAGAAATACCGATTTCCATCGGATCATCTTCCCCCCATGTTTCGGCGAGCAACTCCACGATACGAGTCATCGCTTTACGCTGCCCACGTACTTTGTCAACGGAAGTAATCTCACCGCTATCATCGATGGATAAGATCGGCTTAATATTCAATAGTGAGCCAAAGATCGCAGCTGCTTTACCGATTCTGCCCCCTTTATGCAAATGCTGAAGGGTATTCACAAGAAAATAAAGCGAAAACTTCTCGTCAATTTTGTTAAGCAGTTCAAGAATTTCTTCCTTGCTACGACCTTCCTGCGCTGCCTCTGCAGCTCTTACAACTCTGATTCCAAGTCCGAATGAGGCAGACTTCGAATCGATTATTGTCAGATCCAACGCCACGTCCAACATGGATCTAGCTAATATCGCAGATTGATAGGTACCGCTTAAAGCGGATGAGATATGAATAGAAACTACAGGCGTTGTTGGTTCAGCGTTCCGTAGTTTCTTATACGTATCCAAGAAATCGATAGGCGATGGTTGTGATGTGGTGGATGGCACAGTGGAAACCGTGAGCATATCGTAAAACTGCTTTGCTCCAAGCGTCACGGAATCAATAAATGTGTAGGAGCCAAAATGAACCTTGAGGGGGACTACTTCAATATTTAGCCGTTTACGAATATCCTCCGGAATGTCGGCCGTGCTGTCAGTTACTATCTGAACGGTGCTCATGCCCGTCCCCCCTATTCTACCGCAAAAAGATATGAGTACAGTGGTTGACCACCGTTGTGAACTTCCACCTCAGCGCTCGGATGCTTCTCAGCTAAAAATTCAACAAGCGCTTCAGTTTGCTCTTCTGATGCTTCCTCACCTGTCAAGAAGGTGATGATTTCACCGCCATCAGACAGCATACTGTCTAAAAGCTTGCGGCAAGTCTCCATAAGATTGGAATCGGACACAACAATTTTCCCATCAAGAATACCGATATGGTCTCCTTGCTTGATTGAAATTCCATCAATGGCCGTATCGCGCACAGCATAAGTAACTTGTCCGGAGATAACCTGTTGAATCGCTTTATTCATAACCTCCGTGTTAACAGAGCTATCAGCGGTTTCCTGGAAAGCAACAAGCGCTGCCATACACTGGGGAACTGATTTACTCGGTATAACAACAACTTCCTTGTCCTCAACAAGTTCTTTTGCTTGTTGTGCTGCCATGATGATGTTGGAGTTGTTTGGGAACACATAGACTGTGTTTGCCGGGATCTGCCCAATTGCATTGACAATGTCTTCCGTGCTTGGGTTCATCGTCTGTCCCCCAGAAATGACGATATCTACACCAAGACTGGAGAATATCTCTGAAATGCCCTTACCCATGGCTACAGCTACAAAACCAAAAGGAACGGGCGATGCTTCTTCCGTAAAGACAGGCGAATAGTCACCTTCCGGAATCTCCTCAACCTCTGTGGTCGGAGCCAAGCTCTTATCTCCTGAGTGGGCAATTTTAGCAGGACTCGAAACATATTCATTGCCTTCTAGCAGATGGGTGTGCTGTTCACGCATATTCTCAATCTTAATCCGAGTGAGATCCCCGAAGTTCATCGCATGGTTCATAACCTCACCAGGGTATTCGGCATGGACATGAATCTTGACAATATCCTCGTCCGCTACAACCACAAGAGAGTCGCCAAATTTCAGCAGATCCTCACGGAATACATCTTCATCAAAAATGTATCCC
>JAIMBU010000828.1 GCA_023511325.1 Gorillibacterium sp. | reverse complement strand
GTCGAGAATTGGGCCACTTCGTTCTTCACGGGTAGTGGATCGAAAGTAAAGCCGGTCATGACGTCTGCCGTGAAATTGTCCGCTTCGGTGATAAAATGATTGTACTTCTGCGTCTCTTCGTCCGTTCCGGCCCAGTCCCGCTCTAACGTGGGATTCAGCATGAGTTGGAACGAGACGATACCGCTGTCGTTATTCAGCGTTTCGTACTGATGATCACCGACTTGCTTCCAGTTCTTACCTTCGATTCCGTGCTCCAACAGATCGTAATTCTCCTGCTGGTTGGCCCAATCGAGGAACATCATCGCGCGGTCCTTATGCTTGCTCGCCTTGACAATACAGATGAAGTTGTCCATCTTGTAGTTGGAAATGTTCTTTCCGGGGGTCAGATCAAACAGGCGCACGGATTCGAGCTCGCCGTCGGGTACGACCTGCTTCAACTGGTCATTAAACGATTTGGGAATACCAAAGGCCATCTGGGGCGTGGCCGCAACTTTGTTCTGGAATTGCATTTCCGCGGGACCACTTTTATTCGTCAAGACGTCCTGCGACATGATTTTATCCGTGTACAGTTGGCGGACATCCTTGATATTAGCCATGATCTTCGCTTCATTAGTCTCGAACAAATTGTAGACCTTCCCATCGTTGCCCTTGTAGTACAGCATCAGGCTGGCCCCGAAAACGTTTGTTGGGCGAATATTGACGGAGGTATCATCCCGAATCAACCAGTTGACCCAGCTGTAGGTAACGTCGTCTCCGCCTGCCATAAGCGGTGTGATACCAGACTTACTGTCATGAACGGCGTAAAGATAATCCTTCAATTCCTCATACGTCTTAACGGGGGAGAGGTTCAGCTTCTCTCGCAGGTCCTTGCGGATGAAGACCGATCTCTGCTGGGTATAGCTGCTTCCCAGAGGGATACCGAAGATATTGCCGTTGATTTTGTTGGCGTCCCACATTTGCTGCGGTCTTGTCTTCAGCACTTCAGGACCGTATTGGCTCATCAAGCCGCTTAATTCCTCGTAAAAGCCTTGGGAGGCCATCGAGTCCAGATGCAGCCAAGGGGCGTCGAAGATCAGATCTACGTTTTCTCCCGAAGATAACATGACATTGGTCTTCTGGCTGATATCGGCGAAGTCGATCACCGTTAAGTCAATCTGGGTGTTTATCTCAGCCTTTAATCGCTTGTTGACTTCCGCCAATACCTCATCGAAATTGTTCCCTTTAGCTCCCGGAATTACGATCTTCAACGTGACCGCTTCTAAGGATGGATCGCCGGTATTCGCCGAATCTGTGTTCGAGGAAGCTTTTCCTCCGTTATTGGAGCACCCGATAAAACCAATCATTGTTACGAGCAATAAAGCCGCCATGCACAAACGTTTTGCTTTAGCCATGGAAGATACTTCCTTTCTGATGAACAGCTTTATTATATATACCTGTGAACCAGCCTGATTCATAATGCGTGCGGCACTTCGCCTCAACCCTTCACCGAGCCCAAGGTCAACCCTTTGACGAAGTATTTCTGAACCAGAGGATAGACTAAGATGATAGGACCGATTGTCAAACATACTGTCGCAAGCTTAACACCTTCCGAGGGTGGCAGCGTCAGAATGCTACCATGATTGAGTGACGTGAGCTGCATCTGCGACATGAGCTGCCGCAGGAGCAACTGGAGCGGATACAAATCGCTATTATCAATGAACAGAAGCGACAGCCACCAATCGTTCCAATATTGCAGCGCATAGAACAAGCTGATCGTCGCAATAACCGGCGTCGAGATCGGTCGGATGATCTTGAAAAAGATGGTCCACTCGCTGGCGCCGTCGACTGTCGCCGATTCATTCAGCTCATAAGGAAGCGAGCGATAGAAGGAGACGAAGATAAAGGCATAGAACGGATTCATGATATAGGGAAGCACAAGCGCCCACAGTGTATCTTTCAGATGTAGCCACTGCACAACCAGAAGGTAGAAGCCGACAAGCCCCGAGCCAAAAACCATCGGCACGTAGGTCATGAACGAGAGGAACCCTCGGTAGCGGTTCTTCGGATGAGCAAGCACGTAAGCGAACAACGCAGTGACGACGAGACCGGCAGCGGTTCCCATTATCGTTACGGATATGGTAACACCATAGCTAGTGAAAATTTGCTTGCCTTGTAGAAGAAACCGATAAGAATCCAACGTGAGTTCACTTGGCCATACCGCGTAGCCGTGGACTGCCAAGCTACGGGTGCCTGCGAACGAATTGATGACCATTAACCAAAAGGGGAACATACAAGCTAGCGCAAATAGAATTAAAATC
>JAIMBU010000827.1 GCA_023511325.1 Gorillibacterium sp. | reverse complement strand
CTCCATAACCGTATCCGTCCGCCAGTCACCTCCACTAAACCGAACTTTCCCCGCAGTTGGTCGATAAAAGCCACAGATCAGCTTGGATAACGTTGACTTACCTGCCCCGTTCCGCCCGATGATGCTAACCATTTCCCCCTTGTTAATGCACAGCACGATCCCCTCTAGGATGGGCCTGCCTTTTTCATAGCTAAAAGCGAGATCTTGTAGCTCTAGAATCGGGATCTGCTTCGCATGTTTTTGCGGTGTATCATGAATGTCATACCAAGCTTGTAATTTGTCGATGCAGGACTCCATGTGGATGCTATCGACATGCTGTGGATTCATCTCGGGCGTAATCGGACAATTTGCATACTTAAGTGCGGTAATATAAAGTGGCTCTCTAATACCCGTTTCTCGCAGCAGCTCAGAGCTGAGCAGTTCATTTGCAGTCATGTCTGCGATGATCCGTCCATCCTTCACAACGATGATGCGGTCGACATCGCGATGCAATACATCCTCCAGCCGGTGCTCGATAATAATCACCGTTTTTCCAGTTTCTTTATGAATTCGATCAATGAGTTCGATCGCATGCTTGCCTGTGCGGGGGTCAAGATTAGCCAGTGGTTCATCGAATAAAAGAATCCCACAATCGTTGACCAAAACGCCACCTAGTGTCGTCCTCTGTTTTTGTCCTCCTGATAGCGAATGGGGCGAGTCCCCGAGATGCGTAAAGATATCAACAGCGGTCGCTGCGGTTGCTACTCTCTGCATCATCTCCACTTGGGCAACAGCGTCATTCTCCAGTTTGAAAGCAATGTCCTCAGCAACAGTTAACCCAACAAATTGACCGTCCGGATCTTGTAGCACTGTGCCCACCCACTCTGAGAGTTGAGAGATGCTAAGTCCCTTCGACTCTTGGCCCTGTATTCTTAAAGATCCTGCGATCTCTCCCGGATAAAAAAAAGGCGCCAATCCGTTGATACAGTGGGCCAGCGTGCTTTTTCCCGAACCGGAGGGACCGACGATCAGAACCTTCTCCCCTTCATAAATGGTTAATTGGATGTTATGTAATGTCGGCTCGGATTGGGCGCGGTATTGAAAAGAAAAATCGATGAATTCGACAATCGGCTTCTTCATCCAAATCTTCCTCTGTTTAATAGGATATCGTACGGCAACAAATGCTTATTCTCTACCTGATTATAAAGCGACTTAGCCAAATAGAAAAGCCGGTGTGTGCACACCGGCTTTGTCCTATGCTCTGGCATAGGCTTGCATCAAGCTTCTTTTCTATTGGATGCTCCTGCATCGGTTATTTAGGCACTGCATTAGGCTTCTTTACTCAAGCTGCCTTGCTTCGTTCTTGTCTTGGCGTAAGCAAGGATGAGCAAGGTACCCAATATTGCAACTGTCACAATGTTGGAGAAGCCCGCCACCAGACCTTGGGTATATACTTTATTAGCGGGTTCAGCATAGATGAGAATGTCCAAGGTTGGTGCAATCGCGAACCAGGCAATAGCGTTAGCAATGATCTGATAGATATTAAAAAGAATAATGTCCTTCATTGTGAATTCACCATCGTGAAGCTGAATCCTTCTAGCTGCTAGCCCAATGATGAGCCCAACCAAGGCTGAGGCGATAACCCAACTGAACCATGGAGATCCGTAGAATATAGCATCCTTTAAGGTATGACCGATAAGACCAATTAACAATCCAGCTAACGGGCCATAGAGTAGTGCGAATAGAGCAAGTAAAGCATAGGTCGTCTCAATGTTGGTTGACGGAATTCCGGATGGAATGGAACCAAATCTCCCAAGAATAACGAATAAAGCCGATCCGATCCCGATTGCCACAATGGTATTAACGGAAAAACCCTTGCTTTTCGCCATGCTTAGATCCTCCTCATGCGGCGCGCCAGGATGGCGACGATGACGATGATGATCGAGCTGAGAAGGAAGGCGCCGTCGAGGCCCGGAGCGAGGGAGAGGATCGTCCCGCCGAAGACCCCCGCCAGGCCGGCGAGGCACGACCCGATGAAGAAGGCGACGGCGAAGACGACCCGGACGTTGACCCCGAGGGCGGCGGCCATCGCCCCGTCGTCGATCCCGGCCCGGACGAGGATCCCGAAGCGCGTCCGCTGGATCCAGACCCAAAGGAGGATGCCGATCCCGAGGGCGACCCCGATGGTCACGAGCTTGAAGATCGGATAGCGGAGGTCGTAGACGGGGAGGGGAGCCGAACCGCTGAGGACCGGGGGCGGGGTGATGGTCTGGGCCATCGCCCCGAAGTTGGCGAGCATCTGGTCGGCGAGGATGAGGG
>JAIMBU010000826.1 GCA_023511325.1 Gorillibacterium sp. | reverse complement strand
AAAATAGATCAAGTTAATATAGTGTGAGGAATTGGTGACGGAAAAAATGTAAACTGATCATTTTCGAATAATTCCCATTGCAAAAAAACAATATGTCAGGTAAATTAACGTATAAGAACTTAAACTTTCGATTATTGGGGACGGAAGACAGGGTAAACGTAAGATTACAGAATGTAGACGGAACCGGACAACCGGAAGCTACCGTCCAAAACCAAGGAGGAAGAGCATGAGAAACTGGGGTCGAGTTGGAAAATTGAGTTTGGCAACGCTGTTTAGTCTGACTTTAGTTCTATCAGGCTGTGCAGCTAAGGAAAGTGCAAGCCCGTCAAGTGGTACTACTAATGAGGTAAGTACTGCACCAACTGAACCTGCAACGTCTACTGCACCTGAAGCAGGCGCAGGAATTGCTAATCCGCGCGTTGCATTTGTTTATATTGGGCCTCCAGGTGACGGTGGTTATACGTTCCAGCATGATCAAGGAAGAAAGTATATGGAAGAAAAACTGGGAATCAAAGCTGATTTCGTTGAGAATGTACCAGAAAGCGCAGATGCTGAACGTATAATCACTGAGCTTGCTCAGAATCACGATATCATCTTCACTACTAGCTTTGGTTATATGGATTTCACGCTCAATGTGGCAAAAAAGTTCCCGAAAGTAAAATTTGAGCACGCATCTGGTTACAAAACAGATGTTAACATGAGCACCTATTTTGGTAAGAATTATCAAGCCAGCTACCTTTCAGGGATCGCAGCAGGCAAAATGACCAAGAATAATTCCATCGGTTATGTCGGAGCTTTCCCGATATCTGAAGTTATTTATAACATCAATGCTTTCACCCTTGGTGCTCAAAGCGTTAACCCGGCTGCCAAGGTAAGTGTTGTCTGGTCAAATACTTGGTATGATCCAACCACTGAGCGTAACGCAGCAGTGAGCTTGCTGGACAAAGGCGCCGATGTATTGATGGCGTACCAAGATTCACCGGCTACGATTCAAGCAGCGAAGGAAGCTGGAGCTTTTGCAGGCGGTAACGACTCAGACATGTCCAGTTTTGCGCCAGATAATTACTTGACTAACCCAGTTTGGAATTGGGGCCCGTATTATGTGAAGACGGTTCAGTCTGTTATTGACGGCACCTGGAAGAGCGAGCAGTATTCAGGTGATATGACGGATGGTATGATCGAACTCGCACCATTTGGTAACAAGGTTCCTGATGATGTGAAGAAGTTGGTTGAAGATGCTAAGGCGAAGATTATTGCTGGGACTCTTGATGTGTTTACAGGTCCAATCTTGGATCAAACAGGTGCAGTCAAGATTCAAGAAGGCCAGAAGATGACTTTGGAAGAAGTACTTGGCGTCAACTGGTTCGTCAAAGGTGTAGAAGGTACGATACCGAAGTAGTTGAAAGAAGTTTTTACCTAAAATTATCTAAAGACAACCTGAAAGGGTGGGGAGGGTTCTCATATGAGGAGCTTCCCCATCCCTATGATATCAGCAGGAAGGAGCACATGTGACATGCTGGACCAAACGGTACAAATGAAACGGGTCGTTAAGAGATTCGGTCCGGTGCTAGCGAACGATCAAGTCGATTTTTCGGCAAATGCGGGCGAGATTCACGCGTTGCTCGGCGAGAACGGTGCAGGGAAGAGCACGGTGATGAGTATGCTGTCTGGATTATACAGAGCGGATGCAGGTGAAATCTTCATTCATGGCGAGCGAGCCATCATTCGTTCTCCTAAAGATGCCACAGCGCTTGGTATCGGTATGGTATTTCAGAATTTCCGGCTCGTACAAAGCCTTACGGCAGCAGAGAATATCGTGCTTGGCGAAAAGTCGTCTTTTTGGCGCGGCAATAGCTGGATGAAGAGAAAGCAGCGGGAGATTGAGGCGCTGGCGAATCACTTCGGCCTGACTTTTCCAGTTGATCGACCCATCTGGCAACTCTCCGTCGGAGAGCAGCAACGGGTGGAGATTGTTAAGACGCTATACCGTGGTGCAGATATCATCATTCTTGATGAACCTACCTCGGTGCTGACACCAGGAGAAGTGGAACAATTGTTCATTACCCTTGACCGAATGAAGCAAGAGGGTAAGACGGTTATCATGACTACGCACAAGATGAAGGAAGTCATGGCTTCTTCTGATCGGATATCTGTGATGCGCAAGGGGAAGATGATTGCCACGCTGATGACTGCAGAAACGGATGAGCGGGAGGTAGCCCGACTCATGGTTGGACGCGAGGTTACCATTGAAAGGCAACACCGTTCTCTTTCTATTGGGCAACCGCTTCTTGTTGTAGAG
>JAIMBU010000082.1 GCA_023511325.1 Gorillibacterium sp. | reverse complement strand
CTTCGCAGATGAACTTCGTTCACTGGTCCATTTAATTCGCCGCGAAAGAAATCTAGCTAAGAAGAAATGGCTCGTCCTAAATACAGAGCGTCCTTTAGTTGTTTATTATGGACAAGGCTACTTAATGAAAAGTGCTGCTTTAGAGCATCAATTACGATATGAGGAGGCCGAAGAATATATTGAAGGCTATGCTGATCTTAGTTGGTTTGAGGAATTAGACGAGCTTGGACGAATAGAAGTGGACAAATTCAAGCTGTTTGCCCAAGCGAATCGGTATAATATTCAGTTATTAGCGGGGAACTTCTCATTACTGAGTGAGTATGCAAGCTTCTTGGAAGTCCACCCAAAAGAGATTTTACCCAGTATGGTGATTATCCTCAAAGCATCCAATAAGCACAAAATGATCATAGATGATGTTTTAAAGCAGTTCATGGATAACATTGTAGACGGACGCACCCAAAAAACCTACTATAATGAAGCAAATTATATTAGCAGGTACAATGAGTTCTACTATCAGCTTGCCACCTATCAATTCAGTCATAATCATAATATGGAAGGGATAGAAAGTACGCTGCAGAGTCTAAACATAAGTGTACAGCAAGGTAATAAAAGTAAAATACTAGATTGTATTTGTATGTTTCAACAGTACAAGAAAATGGCTACGCCTGCACAGTACACGGAGTATGACACTTTGATAAAGGGGGTGAATAGGGATGAAGAAAGTCATTCTCTCTCTGGCTTTAGTACTCTGCCTGAGTAGTTTTATTGTACTACCAGGACATCTTCCAGGTACGATCGTGACTGTTAATGTCGATAACGGAGTTGGAGCGTAAAGCTGTTGATCTTTTGCAAAAAGTAAGAAGCATTCCTTTATAGGGAATGCTTCTTTTTACTGAACGTAGAATAGAATTCACTAGTTCTCAGTAATAGCCGTCACCTTACCATTAATAAAAGTAAGTCCGCCGACGCTGGAATAAATCCACGCCTCAATCGTATTGCCCCTCACGGTAGTGATGCTCTTGTACGACGTATCACCCCAGGCGAGCAGGACCTGCTCCTTCGTCATGCCAATGGAGACCTGTTGAGCCTGGACCTGCTTCCAGATGGAGGCGGACCACTTGTATTTCTTATAAGGATCATACGTAAAGAAGTTTGAATCGTTCGTTAACTTCTCGGTGACTGCAGAGGAAGAGAAGGTAAGGACCTTCAATGTTTTACCGGCTGCTGTTTTGAATACCATGGTAAAATTCCCATCAGGCTGCGGCACGATATCGGTTATTGTCACCTTGGAGAAACGTTCCCAATCCTCAAAATAGTTAACCCAGTATGTTTTACCAATGTACTTGATTAGGCTGCCCTGCGCCGCCTTCTTGATTAATCCTGCCGTGTCAGCCGACACAACGGTTAAGCGGGAAGTACCGATCGTGATTTCGGCCTGCTTCCACTTGCTATTCCATTGGGTGCTGGCACCTAGGTTTTTCAGCAGCGAGGCGGGAATGAACACTCCGGCTTGATCAGCCAGTGGGGCTGCATCCAGCTTAATTGTTTTTCCATTCAACTTGATATTCTTATCATTCGCCTTGAATGATAACGTTGTCGTGCCAAGCTTCACCACATTCTCTCCATTGGCTGCCGTCAGGGTACCCCCTAACGCTTGAATGACTGTTTTGGCAGATACGAAGACAACATTATTCACCTGCTTGGAATATTTTAAGTCACCATGCAGGCTAGTAGATACGGTAACGGTTTTCGAGATCCCACTTGAGGTGGCCGTGACTTGCGTCTGACCAACTCCCGTAACCTTAAGTGTTCCATTCGGCTGAACCTTAAGGATCGCGGGATTAGCAACGGTAATCGTAGCGCCACTTGCTGGCAGCTTAAATTGTGATTTGTTGGTGTAGGTCTCCATTAAAGTAACACTCAGACTATCCCCCACGAATGGCTTCAAGTTGGAGATAGTGAAGGTCAAATTATTTACAGTTGGTACATGAAAAGGCGTTATGCTTCCCTTATCAAAAAATACCCAGCTGCCGTCACTACGCTGTGCGTAGAAATGCTCGGAATCGCTGGGAGCCGTTGTTTTTACGATTTGGCTTAAGCCTGCTACCTGAATGATTGAGTTCACGTAATGATCCCAATCAAGCTGCACTCCCATTGTCCAGACCGTACCGTCCTTGAGGGTGACTAATAGGACGTCCGAATCGTAATCATCAGCATTAACGATATGAACAGCGTCTTGGGTAAGCGTGATTGGCGTGATATCGCTAACACCAACCATGTATAGTACGACCTTTCCACTGTTGTACAGCAAGGCAACATTGCCATTACATACAGCTATGGACTTAACGGAAGCCACATCTGAAATCGTATCGATCTTGTCAAAACCACCGTTGTAGGAATCTTGATATAGTAAATCCCCATTCGGTTGTAAAGCTGCTGCTTTTTGTTCATGAGAACCGATCATCAGAATCCCTTTAATTTCCTTAAAATCATACAGACTACTCCGGAGCGTTCCATCTGTCAGGAGCCAATAGTAGCCGGATACCTGCTTGACTCCCGTTTGACCCTTGACGACTTGGGGCACACCTGAGTATTTAAAATTGATTAGCAAGCCGTCCTTGGTTACCCCAATTCCTGCGTCCCCATCATTAGATATGGCTTCAATATTGCCTGGAGTATGCCTACTCTGACTAGAACCACTCGTCCACATCGAACCATCGTCCAGCAGGAAGTCACTTTGGTTAGCAATGTCCTTGATCTGCGGACTGCCACTCGCAGCGGAAGCCTGCTCGGTTGTCCAGATGGTTGAACCAAGGATAACTAACAAGCTAAACGTGAGGATAAGATATAATGTTTTCTTCATTTTGTGCCTCTCTCCCAATAGAGCTATTATAGTCTCTCTATTAATTCGACAGAAGAAACGCCCAACCTTCCTGAAATTCCCTTTCATCATGGAATACACTTACTGAGCAAGCTCGGCTGTAATCCGTTCCTTCATGATGCAATTTAATGAATTACGGATGACCTCGGCTCAAAGAACCGTACGGAGATACCTTCCGGTATGGGACGCTTCCACCTTGGCAACCTGCTCTGGTGTCCCTTCAGCAACAACATAACCGCCCTGATTCCCGCCCTCCGGTCCCATATCAATAATGTAATCGGCTGATTTCATCACATCCAGATGGTGCTCGATGACAATAATGGAATGCCCTTTATCCACCAGCTTGTTCAGGGAAACCAGCAGCTTTTGAATATCCGCCAGGTGGAGGCCTGTTGTGGGTTCATCGAGAATATAGAGATTGTGGGCGCCTTTCTTGATCTTGGCCAGCTCATAAGCCAGCTTTACTCTCTGCGCCTCTCCGCCCGACAAGGTGGTTGAGCTCTGTCCAAGTCCCATGTATCCCAGCCCAAGCTCATTCATAATCTCCAATTTATGCTTAAGATACTTATGCTCCTTGAAGAAATCACTTGCCTCCTCCACTGTCATTTCGAGCACATCCGCTATGCTTTTATGCTGATATTTAATTTCTAGGCCTTCCTCTGAGAAGCGATTTCCTTTGCATACAGGGCAGATGGTTTCGATGTCCGCCATAAATTGCAGATTGGTGACGATGATTCCATCCCCTGAACAATGCTCGCACCGGGTACCGTTGGCGTGAGTCAGGCTGAAATCAATCGGCTGATACCCACGGGCGATGGCTTCGGGCTGCATCGCAAACAGGTCGCGGATCTTATCATAGATCCCAATATAGGTTGCCGGATTAGATTTGCTGTTTCGCCCAATCGGCGTCTGATCAATATTAATGACATGGTTCAGTTGGTCCGCTCCGAAGAGGAAATCATGCTCACCAGCAACAATACGGGCACCTGTTTTATTTATTTTCAGCTGCTTAAATAGAATCTCGTTGATTAAGGAGCTTTTCCCCGAGCCGGATACCCCGGTAATGCAGATAAAGACACCCAGCGGAATATCCAGATCGACATTCTTCAGATTATTCTCACGGGCTCCCTGAATCGACAAGAAGGTATCTCCCAAATTCCGCCGTTGCTTAGGAACAGGGATACGAGCCATCCCGGACAAATATTGACCGGTAATCGACTCTGGTTCATTGATGATGTCCTGCATCGTTCCGCTAGCGACGATATTCCCGCCATGGATGCCCGGACCGGGACCAATCTCAATGATGTGATCAGCACTTTGTATGGTATCCATATCATGCTCCACCACAATAATGGTGTTACCAATATCCCGCAGCTTCTTCATCGTATCGATGACGCGACTGGAATCTCGCGGATGGAGCCCGATGCTTGGTTCATCCATGACATACAGCATTCCCATCAACTCACTGCTGATCTGAGTCGACATTTTTATCCGTTGCATTTCGCCCCCGGAAATACTGTCGCTCCTTCTGCCTAGGTTGATATAATGAAGTCCAATTTCAATTAACAATGTGATTCTTGTGCGGATCTCGCCAATAATTGATGCGGATACATCCCGGATCTCTTCTTCAAAGCTTAAGGAATCCAGAAAGTCGAGGAGCTCATGCAGTTGCATTCTGCCAAGCTGATCAATATTCTTCTGCCCTATTGTTACCTGAAGTCTTTGCTTCTTGAGCCGCGCTCCACCACATTCAGGGCAGATTTTCTCGATCATACAATCCTTGATGAAGGTCGGTTCAAAGGCCTCGGAGGTAGAGGTTTTGCGAATATAATGCTTATACCAGCTCTCCATTTCATGTACAAACCCCAAGAATGGGCGATCACGACCGATGATCCAGTTCCGCTTGGCTGAGTTTGGCGGCTGCAGCATGGGCACCACCTCTCCCTTGGTCCCAAAGAAAAGCAGCTCATGGATCGAATTGGGTAGCTCATGAAACGGGGTGTCCAAGCTGAAATTATATTTCTGGGACAAGCTGTACATCAACACGGATCGGTAGCTGTCCTTGCCAGAAGGGTTGAAGACCGTGTTCTTCAACGCACCTTTGCTAATACTTTTCTCTGGTGCAACCACTAAGAAGCGAGGCTCCACGACATAAGACATTCCCACTCCCAAGCAGGTATGACAGGCGCTGGCCGAAGAATTGAATGAGAAGTGGAAGGGCTGCATATCACAGAGAAAGTAATGATGCTCGGAGCAGCCAAAATGTTGGTAGAAGCGATCCTCCACTCCCCCGACAACCTCTACCTTAATCATTATGTCTTCATCCAAAGCCAGCATAGCTGCCTCGATTGACTTGGTGAGCTGAATGTAGGTGTCTTGCTTCAGGGTAAACCGATCAATGATCATTTCAATTTGGTACGCTCTGGATTCATCCAGCTCGGTTTTTTCCGACAGCGAAAAAGGCTTACCATCCACGAGCAGATTTTTAAACCCTTTCTCCCGCAGCTGCTGAAAGGTAAAGCTGTAATCCTCGCCATATATTTTGTAGACAGGGGCACGAAGCTCAACCACGCTACCCGCAGGTAGCGTTGAAATATGCTCCGCGATCTGGGCAGCGGACAGCTGCTTGAGCGACTGGCTGCATTCTGGACAATGCCCGACACCCGCTGTTGAATAGAGCAGTCTTAAATAATCATTGGTATCCGTAACTGTTCCTACCGTAGAACGCGGATTGTTGTTGCCTTTTTTCTGCTCAATGGCAATCACGGGGGACAAGCCCCGCACAGAATCGACCTTTGCTTTCTTTAACTGACTGATGCGGCTTTTGGCAAAGGTGGAAATGGAGTCGAGAAACCTCCTCTGGCCTTCACCATAGATGACATCAAAAGCCAGTGAGGATTTCCCGGAGCCGGACACCCCTGTGATAACCGTTAATTTGTCCCGTGGGATTTCGACCGAGATATTCTTTAGGTTATTCTGTTTCGCACCGGTTATTTCAATCGTTGTTCGAATAGACATGTTCTTTCTCTCCTTTTATGTACGCTTGATCGATTATGGAATATATAGAAAGCCGATTTCTTCGAGAGACGGTTTGCTTTTTGGCGTGATGCGAATGGTTTGCGATACCTTCTCGATCACACCTTTTTCGGCCAGATATTCAAGGATGCTAATGAGGTAATGGCTTACCATTTGAAAATGCTGCACAAACAGGGTTACGGTTTTGATTTCTTGATCCGCCATGAATTCGATCACAGGCTGCTGTATGATCTCGAGCTTCTGGTCCAAGTAGCTGCCCATCCGTTCAATCGCGATATGGATTTCCGCTTCCCCCATGTAGCGAGACATGGCATCCATGTAGAATGGAGCCAGCAGTTCTGGATTCTTCTCCAGTATCTTCTGGATGGATTCGCGTATGGGCGGTTCACCCTGCGAGCATACCTCCATCTTTGCGATCAATTCTGCGGCCTTTAGCAGGTAATACTGGGCATAAAGCGGATCTTTTTTAACCGTCAGCCATTTCTGGCACTTACGATAGATGTCGACCAGCTCACAAGAGATTTGAAGCAGGGATAAGGCAATGTCATGACTGCCCAGCGTCTTAATCTCTTCAAAATATTCAAACAGACTGTCATCCGTCGTATAGATGATGCTCCCTTTTGCAAAATAGGATTGGGGAATCGAGCCGCCAATCATTTTTTCAAAGCTTCGTTTAAACACACTTCTTGCGATAAGCTGAACATTGATCGTGATATCATCCTCAATGATACAATAGTTGTTTTTCTGGAGGTGCTGATCGCGGATAATTAGGGTCATGTCAATATCACTTTTCTCCCAAACATGATCATAGGCCAGGCTTCCACAAATGATGACAGCAATGACATTGGGATCATCCTTCACCTTACTAACAAAGCTATCTGTCGCAGCTATATAGCGTTTTTTTAGCTCTGCCTGCTCTCTCACATTCATATCTACTACTCCCTTTCCTCTAGCTAATTATAGAAGCATCTGTTCCCACCCTGTTGATTATGATAAGATTATACCGTGCTTTATCGCTTGAAACAGGACAAAAATTGCGGAGATACGAACTCATATGGATCATCATCTGCTAGAAACCATTAACCACACAACTGAATACATCGAGAACCATTTGTTCGAGGATTTAAATCTTGACGCTATTTCAGAGCATGTCAATATCTCTAAATTCCATCTGCTGCGAATCTGGAAGGGGGCTACATCAACAGGCCTCATGGAGTATGTCCGTAGAAGACGAATTGCTCTGTCTCTGGGCGATCTGATCACAGACCGTAACCATATTGAGTTCATTTCTGGCAAATACTCATTCGGTAGTGAACGGGCCTATAACAGGGTCTTTAAAGAAGAATACAATATTACCCCGGCCAAATGGCGGAGAAACCCCACACCCTTGAGCATCCTCGACCGATTCAATGCGGATTTTATCAGTCTTGCAGGTGAAGGTCTGGTTTTTTTTCGTTCGATTACCGTCTTGCCGGCTTTTTCAATCGCTGGCCTTGAATTTATTGTTGATACAACAGAAAACGTAAATTCGCAGATAGCGACTCAGCATGGCGTAGATTTTTTTTACAAAGACCGTCCAAGAATCATGAATCCGCTAGAAAAGGATGTCTATATCGGCTTTACTTCAGTTCCTGATCCATTCACCGGATACACGATATACCAGCCCTCCGTTCAGATCAATCACAACAGCATCATCCCGCCGGATATGACGGTAAAACGAGTTAAACCTCACAAATACGGAGTATTTACCTATATGGGTCCCCATCGTCCCGAAGAGATTTCTGCAAAATCGTTAAGCTCGATTTGGAACTATGTTTTTCAGAAATGGATGCCCACTGTACAGTTCAATTTGAAGGAAAATTTCAGCTTTGAATCGATTAATTATGCAAAATGCAATAAGCAGTACTGCGAGTGTGATCTGTACTTTCCTATTTCCGTGTTGTAAGCTTGATTGGTTCATCTCAAAGTCCCGCTCAGCAAAAAGATACCGCTAAACGCTCGGAGGTCCGGGTCGCTCGCGGTATCTTTAAATTTATAGTGATTAAGTGTTTTATTCGCCAGAAATCTGATGCCATTGTTAGATCGTTCCGGCAAGTATCTATCCAACTTATTCATTCAAATAGGTTGTAACCTTATTTTGAATCAGCTTGGCAACGTCTTCAGCCGATTTTTGACCAGCGAAAAAAGCTGTAGCTTCTTTTGTAATAATGTCCTCCAATTTGGAGGGTTTAAACTCAACGGGATGAATCGCATGCCCGCATTGCTAGTGCAACCAATTGCTGAGAATAGCAGCAGGCTACTTATCAAGAGCAGTCCTATTTTTTCAAATTCATTTCCCTTTCTATATCTTTATATGATCAACTCGTTGAAAGCCTCGGAACCATAATATTTTCTCATTTTCTATTTTTTTTGCGCTGGGACGGGCCTGGCTTCCGGTGATCCTTTGATATCTGGG
>JAIMBU010000825.1 GCA_023511325.1 Gorillibacterium sp. | reverse complement strand
GACCCGTATAGCTTTGAAAAGCCTCCAGATTAAAGGGAACCAGCTTTTGAGGAATCTCACCAAATATAAAATCCAAGCCAAACAGGCTGCGATGACGCAGAAAATTCCGGTAGCCGATATAGCGGTTATCGTTGCGAAACTTTTCCGCTATATCTAAATTTCGTCGCTTTTGTTTGGAGATATAGGAGAATCCATTGCTAATTCCTGCAGAAACACCGATGCAATAGGGGAACATTAACTCCTCTTCCAGTAAGGCATCCATGATACCAGCACTGAATATGGGACGGAAGGTTCCGCCTTCTAGAATTAAGCTTGCCATGTTTTTTCACCCCTTCGATTTATTTTCTCTGAACCAACAAGCATAGCGACAATATAACACACGACAAAAAATGGTAAAACCCCCATTGTTGTATGAGCTGCAAGCCATCCGAGAAGAGGTGGCAGAATGGTACTACCTGTATACGCAACTGCCATTTGATAGCCCATAATGGTTTGAGAATGTGCCTTCCCAAAACGAGCAGGTGTTTCATGCAGCATGCAAGGGTAGATGGGTGCACATCCAAGGCCAATCATAATAAAACCGAGAAGAGAACAAAGGGTCGGTAGTGGCAATAAAAGCAAGATTGCTCCAACTAGAGCGATTATTTGCCCCATCCGAATAAGAATGCGGTTACTAACCTTGAAGGTAATAAATCCGGTAATCAATCGACCTATAGTTATTCCTGCATAATACATGGAAACCCACTGTGCAGCTTCTGTTGCGGGTAGATCCTTGACCTTTACGAGGAAGGTACTGCCCCACAAACCCATGGTTGATTCCACACCACAATAAAAAAAGAACGAAAACAAGGCTAGCTTAACACCTTTAATTTTTAAAGGCTTTGATTTCTCATTAGGTTCAACAGGCAAAGCTATTGTGTTTTCCTGCTCTTTATTTAAATTGCCATGACTATTCTCAGCAGATCGTTTCCATAACGGAAGCGTGAAGAAAAGCAACACAACTAATCCAAACTGAATGACAAAAACGGTAAAATAGCCGCTTTTCCAGCCATTTTCATAGGCAATATACTGGGACATAATAATCGGTCCAAGGGTAGCCCCAACGCCCCAGAAACAATGTAGCCAACTCATATGATGGGCTTTGTAATGGGTAGCCACGTAATTGTTTAATCCAGCATCAACAGAACCGGCACCCAAGCCAAGAGGTACAGCAAAAACAAAAAGCCAGATCAGAGAGGGAGCAGAAGAAAACCCCAACAATGCACCTGCTGTCATGATACAACTAATGAAAGTAACTTTGCCAGTTCCCAATCGTTTAATTACCGAGCCACTCGCTAAGCTTGAGACAATTGTGCCGCCTGCTATAATCATGAACAGCCAGCCAGCACTCTCGATTGGCGCTCCAAAGTCCGCTTGCATCACGGGCCACGCCGCCCCAAGCAACGAGTCTGGTAATCCTAAGCTGATAAAGGCCAAATATATAATGAGTAGAAAAAATGTTGCCATCCGCTTTGTTTCCCATCTAAGCTATATTTTTGTTAGGGCTATCGTCGGTTTTAACGTATTCAAGGTTTGAATAATCATTCCGGTTAAATAGTCAGCAGCGAAATCCTTTGAAAATGCAATCTGCGGAACAACATTTAGTGGTAGCTGTTCACTGCATTTTTGCACAATGCATGGCAGATGATCGGGTCTTAAAAAGTTCCCATGGAGAATAACCAGATCGGGATTGAGCACGCAGCTAACAGCTACGGTAAGCTTAGCTATTGCTTCACAGACTTCTTCAGTTGATTCCAGAAGGTAATCCTCTCCCCAAGAGATTCCTAGCGGCATATTGGAGACCTCTCCGGCAAAATTCCCTCTTCCTTTGTACAGCTTTCCATTGAGGATAATACCTGCCCCTGGAGGATAGTGATCTGGGAAATATAAGTAAACAATTGAAGAATCCACAGCTAACTGGTTTCTGTTACTAAAGCCGATGACTGCAGCATTCACATCATTCTCCATGATGATTGGCATCTGATAGCGGGTCCTGAAATATTCAGTTACGGAGACGCCAAGCAGATCTTTATAATCTGACACAATCATTTGTCCATCATATTCTGTGCCTGGTAAACCAAAGCCAATCGCTTGGATGGAGGGACAGGTGATAAGCCATTGGTCAATGATTTGTTTAAGGCTTGTCAAATCTACGTTTTCAACTTGTCTATCTCGATCATAAACGCTCTTGCCCGAGAGATTAACGACATAGCTTTGAACATGAATCACCCCATTTATTTCATACGGGAATAGAATAAGCGCATGGG
>JAIMBU010000824.1 GCA_023511325.1 Gorillibacterium sp. | reverse complement strand
TCACTCTATTTCATCTGCTCTCCTGGTTCTTCTTCGTGAAGCGGGACGTGACTGCTTAATTGTTTCAACTTGACCTTGGCTGTAACTTTTATGAAATGGTAAAATTCCTGCAAAAGTGCAGCTATTTCGGTCGACTTGGCAGTCAAATGCCAGCGTTTCGGACTCAGTTGCACTTATTCCTCTGAAAAAATGGAATTGACCAATGTTTCGGACCCGGATGCACTTATGTCTTGGCAAACCTGCTGATTGTGGCTTGAATTGAACAAATAAGGTCACTGGAGTCCGCTCTAGGTGAAAAGGACGTTTTTCCAGCAAATAAGAGCTTTGGAGTCCGATAGGCTTTCCTGATGTTAAGCACTGATTTTGATGTTGAGCCTAAAAATGAACAAAAAAGTGGTAGAAAACGCTGATTCCTATTCAATCGTTACTTGATAAAGGAAAGCACATGATCAAGTGATTGTGGCGGCAGCTTGGTGATCAGGTCGCCATGCTGTCGTAGCCTCGCTTCAATCGTCAGCAGGTTATAATCGCGAGGGTCTACTCCAGCCTCCACCTCACTCCAGAGCAACGGGGTGGAGACGGAGGCGGCAGCACGTGCTCGAGGTGTATAAGGGGAAGATAGTGTTTTTCCGTACCAGTGCTGGAGGTAATCGACATAGATCAGTTCTCCGCGATTCTTTTTGAAGCGTTCAATAGTAAATAGTTTGGGGTGCTGTTTAACGAGATATTTACCAAGGAATTCGCCCAGACCTCGCAGATCGGCAAAGGTGTAGCCATGCTTGATCGGTACAAAAAGCTGGACACCCGTGGCTCCAGAGGTTTTCGGTACAGCTCTGATCTTCATGCGATCCAAGGCTTCTCCGATCAGGCTTACCGCTGTCATGATCCGCGGTTCTACGTCAAGCGATGGATCAATGTCGATCAGCCACTCCGCCGGAAGCTCTTCCCCAACCCGATGAAACGAAGGGTGAAATTCTAGACAAGCTAAATTACCGAGCCACAATAGGGTCGGTGCCGAATCCGCAACAACATATTGAATGCCCCCGAGCTCTGCTGTCCGCACGTAATATGGCACAGGCTCCGGGGCGTTTTTTTGATAAAAGGACTTACCGTGAATGCCGTTTGGATAACGAATCGTCGTTAAATAACGGTTCTGACAGTAGGTAAGAAGATAAGGCGCAAGGAAAACTAGTTTCTGCAAATAGTCCAGCTTAGTAAGCTTAAGCTCTGGCCAAAGCAGCTTCTCGGGGTTCGTGATGGTCACTGCTTGTCCGTCCACCACAACCGTTCCTTTGTCTGCTGTTTTCATCGACTCACTCCCGCTTGTTCAAAGGTTGATTCCAGAGGATCTATTGTGACGAAGGCTTGGATACTCGGCTGACGCAAGGTGAGATGGTGCGTCCACTCGATAAATTGGATTTTGACCGTAAACACGGGTTTGAGCCAAAGAGCATCCTTACTGCGCTCCGGTAGGTTGATAAAAGGACGATCTTTCATGATCATGGGCGCAATTGCTGTCGTAAAAAGCCTCCAGTCCTCCTGAGAAAGCTTCCCCGTTCCGGCATGTCCAATGTAAATAAACTGCCCATGCTGATCGTAAAGCCCCAGGAGCAGAGCATTAACCGTTTTACCTCGAAGTGTTACTCCGCCAACGGTAGCAATTAAATCCTGATAGTTTTTCACTTTTTGCCAGCGTGTATCCTTGCCTCCGATTGTGTAGGTACTTGTCAGGTCCTTGCAGACGACTCCCTCCATTCCCTGTTCCTTAATCACCTCATTAAGCTCCTCCATTTGAGTGAAGCTCTGAACGATTTGAACTCCCTCCCTAGGAAGAATAAGCTCCTTAAGCAATTGTTGACGCTCAGAAAGGGTGCGAGCAATGACCCACTCTCCGTTGTAGTAAAGGATGTCGAAGATCATATAAGTGACCGGAACAGATTTCATCACTGTAGGCAGTCCACTAAGTCGACGCAGACCATCCCGTTTCATGATTTGATGGAAGGCAGGTAAGCCATTCTCAAGCGCAACCAGTTCACCATCCAGAATCACATTCTCGGCGCGGCAATAGCGCTTAATGTCCTGTAATTCAGGATATTGAGCGGTCCGTTCATGGAGCTTACGGTTGAATAGCAACACTTCGCAACCGTCATAATAAGTGAGCATGCGGACACCGTCCCACTTTACCTGGGCAATCCATGAGTCTCCTGAAGGTATGATGGAGGTCGATAAAGGTTCAAAGGGGATGAGTGGCTGCAAGTTACTTCACCAGCTTTCAAGTTAGTAGTAATTAGCATTTAATAATTAATAT
>JAIMBU010000823.1 GCA_023511325.1 Gorillibacterium sp. | reverse complement strand
ATAATGATCCATTTCCCGTCAATCCAGACTTCATTCCATGCATGGTTGGCGGCGGCTGCCATATCGGTCGGGTCATCATTCATGGCAGCTTTAATTTCATCGGTTCCCGCGATTCCTTCGATAATTTGGGTCCTAATTCCGACCGCCCGGTTGAGTGCTGCCGTCAGATAGGCGTATCCGGTGCAGATGGCGACCCGGCTATGAATGACGTTAAGCGAAAAGTTATCGACGTCGCTTATTGTGTCAGCATAGTAGTTTTTAGCATCGTAGGCGATATTGCGGGTGACCCAATCGTGAATCGCTTTTGTCTTATCATAGTCGCTGATTAATCCATTCGTTATGCTCTCTGCTAACTGGATAATTTCCGGATGTTCGCTTTGTACCCCATGCTCAGGAAATAAGAAGGTATGATCCACCAGATCTATATTGGTTATGTAGAAGACGCCATCCTCAAGGTAATTTCCATTCTCATCACTGTATCCAAGTAATATTCGGTATTCTCCTGCTCCATGTCTTAAGTAGATGACTCCGTTTTCTGAGCAGAAGTTTTCGTAACTCTCGTGTACATCATCTTTTGTGAAAACAACAGACGCCACGGTAATCGGGTAATCTGCCACTGTGCTGCAAGTAACATTTAGGCGACTATCGGCGATAAATAAACTAGAAAGCTGATAACGTGGGGTTTGAATGGGTCCGCCTGTAATGGTTGGGTTCTTCGTGGTCTTCGCACTAAAATTGAACTTGGTTATGGTTGTGTTGCTCTTGTCCTGATTTAATTGAATGTCGACATACCCTTCCGAGAATCCGTTGGGTAGACTGATTACTTGTTCTGATAAAGCTTTAGCCAGATCGATAGAATTCTCTATCATGAGAGCATCACTATTTAATCTTAAACGTAATGATTCCCCAACATACCGTTTCGTGAGTAAGCGGAAAGAATCCTTAGGTGAATGAAGCGTGTAATCATCCTCTGCTCTGCTATAATCGAGATAAATCGTCGGTTCTGCCTTGCGAGCCTCGGTGTATACCGTGCTGAACGTACGTAGCATTTGGACAGCTTCTGCACGAGTCAATGATCCAGCCGCAGCAAAACCTGCAAGGGTTGGCTGTGTTTTGCCTTTTACAATCTGGGAATCCAGCATAAACTGGATCGACTCGTTCTCAGACATGGAATACCCAGCAGCCTGGGCCAACATCTGTGCGGCTTGTCCTCGCTTCAAGATAATGAAACGATTGCCCGATAAATTCCAAGACATCTTCGCCGCATAATCATAAAATGGCTGTTCCCAGGTTTGCGCTTTCCTTGGTTGGTCGGGGCTATTGAGTAGAACAAGCATGGCCAAGAACTCTGCCTGCCTTACCGGTTCATCCTGTCTGAAGGTGCCATCTGGGTAACCACTAACAATAGCGCGCTCAAGTCCCCATTGAATCGAATCGTTAGCCCAATGCTTGGACGGGAGATCACGAAAAGAAGCGGCGTGAATGGTCGAGATAAGCGGACTGCCTGTAATCACCAATGTTAAAATCGCTAAAATCGCAAAGGTTCTTTTTAGTAAAGAAGACATGAGACCATCCTTCCAGTCTAGCAAAAGTGTAAATATGTGCTTGTGCCTACTATTGTAATACTACCACTATTCGAGATATTGTTTTACACATTATTCCTTAATCGACAATTCTAGAGTCCTCGTGTAGGGCTCTTTTTTAGCGTGAAATTAACGAGGTGGATAATGGATGAAAGTAAACAGTATCAGCAGCGACTTGATTCGGGGCAATATCGATACCATCATTCTTCGAGTTTTGGCTGACGGGGATAATTACGGGTATGAGATCATCAAGGCGATCTCCAAGAAGAGTAACAGTAAGTACGAATTAAAGGAACCCTCGCTCTATACCAGCTTAAAACGGCTTGAAGCGAATGACCTTATTCGCTCTTATTGGGGAGATGAAAGCCAAGGCGGTAGGCGTAAGTATTATAAGGTGACTCCGGCTGGCCTGGACACCTTTAAGCAGAATCTTGAGGATTGGATCATCGCCAGAGAATTAATTGATCAACTTATTGAACAATAGGAGGTTCCCGTTATGAACGATCTGCAGAACCATGTCGATCACTTATTTAAAGGATACAAAACAAATCAGTAGCGTTGCATAAACCAATTAACCAAATTTCAACCCTTAAATTTGTTTAAATTTGCCCAAATATGGCCAATTACCATAATTATCATGGTATTTCATTAAAAAACTCCTTATAATAGAGATATAGCAGGTAATCCTGTCCATAGTCTCTAAAATAAGGAGATCTCGTATGGATTTGTAT
>JAIMBU010000822.1 GCA_023511325.1 Gorillibacterium sp. | reverse complement strand
CATCTATATATATATTAATAAATCAATTCTAGGGGCATTTCCGGTTCTATTGCCTCTCCTTTTTAACAAAAGGTTTCTTTGTGTTTAATTTAATCGGTTGCTAATCAAGTAACTGTATAACATGCAGGTATTCAAGGGAAATCTCTGTTTTCCCTTGAATACCTGCAAAAGGTACATCTATTTCCACCCATTTCATCAAATACGGCTAAAACCACTTAATTTAGGTGTAGGAAATACAGGTAGCTCCTTCCCATAAGCTGAAACCACCGGATATAGATGTAGGAATTACAGTTGCTTTCTTCCATGAGGTTGAGTGTAGTCGATTAGTTGGAAGGAATTACAGTTGCTTTCTTCCGTGGGGCTGAATGTAATCGATTAGCTGGAGGAGTTACAGTTGGATGCCTATAAGTTAGGTGCATCTATCCGATGAAAGTTTGCTAAACGAGCAGCGCGAGGGCGCTGCTCGGTGTTTATCCTTGTTCTAAAGGAGTGATCAGGAAATGAAAGGGAAATCTATCCTACTTGGCATAAGCGGCGGCATTGCTGCTTATAAGGCGGCAGCGCTATGCAGTAAACTCACTCAAGCAGGCGCGGACGTACATGTGGTCATGACAAAGTCGGCAATTAAGATGGTAGGTCCAGCAACCTTTCAAGCTTTGTCTCATCACGCTGTGCGTGTGGACACGTTTGCCGAGGCGGAGCCTGGCGTTATTGCCCATATCGATTCAGCGGATCGGGCGGATCTCGTGGTCATCGCACCAGCAACCGCCAATATTCTCGCCAAAATGGCACATGGCATAGCGGATGATATGTTGAGTACCGTTTTACTCGCGGCAACTGCACCCATTTTCGTGGCGCCGACGATGAATGTTCACATGTATGAGCATCCGGCTACTCAGGAGAATCTAGAGAAGCTGCGAAAGCGTGGTGTGCTGTTTCTTGAGCCTGGTGTTGGCCCGCTCGCCTGTGGTTATGTCGGAAAGGGAAGAATGGCCGAGCCAGAACAGATTTTTGCGACCATAGAAACATTTTTCGCTCAGGAAACAGCAGCGGAAGCAGCAGATAAACCCTTGTCTGGCCGAAAAGTACTGGTGACAGCAGGCGGAACCGTGGAGCGGCTTGATCCCGTACGTTACTTTACCAATGATTCTTCTGGCAAAATGGGCTTCGCCGCCGCTGTCGCTGCGCGTGATTTGGGCGCTGAGGTAACGCTTGTGGCTGGACGAGTTTCCGAACCGTTGCCACAAGGCATCGATATTATCCACGTGAGTTCGGCGCTTGAAATGTATGAGGCCGTGTTGGAACGTTATGCCCATACCGATGTCGTCGTGAAGGCAGCGGCTGTAGCAGATTATCGGCCCGTTGATACGTTCCCACAAAAAATGAAAAAGACTGAGAATATGCTGCAGGTGACGTTGATCAAGAATCCGGATATTCTCGAGGAACTTGGCAAACGCAAAAACGGTCAGTTTCTTGTTGGCTTTGCGGCGGAGACAGAGCATCTGCATGAGTATGCGATGGACAAGCTGCAGCGTAAAAACTGTGATCTGATTGTAGTTAATGATGTCTCCCGTGCTGATTCGGGATTTGGTACGGATACAAATGTCATTACGATCTTTGACCAGGCCGGAGTGGTTGTCGAACTTCCGCTTTTAAGTAAATATGATGCCGCAACAAGCCTCATGGAGCTGGTAGCAAAACGACTCGGCAGGTTGGGTGATGTCTGATGTATGCCAAGGTCATCGTCGATATAGCGGCTAGACAGACCAACCGGCCCTATGACTACATTGTTCCCATTGCGCTCGCGCCATGGATCGAGATAGGCAGCAGAGTAGGCGTTCCTTTTGGCTCACGAGTGGTACTCGGTTTTGTGGTTGGATTGTTTGATCATACAGAAGTTGATCCGAAGCGGCTGAAGGCAATCGACCACGTAATGGACATGTACCCACCGCTCACCCCAGAGCTAGTGGAACTCGCCCAGTGGATAAGTCGCAAATATATTTGCCAAGAGCTGGCGGCGTTGCAAGTGATGATTCCGTGAGCACTTAAAGCTAAATACGAGCGCTATATTACCTTACAAGAGGAAGAAGATCAGCACACTTGGCAGTTTCAGCTGGCAGATCAGGAGGAGATTCTCCGTTTTATCCGTGAGAAAGGCGGCGTGCCCCTAGATACGCTCTTGCAACGATTTCCCGAGGAAAGTCTGTGGATCAAGGAGCAGATCCACATGGGTGCACTAATCGAAACGCAGGGCATTCGCAATCGGCTGGCGAAGAAAAAAGCGCTGACCGTATTTCCTCCGGACGATCCAACAG
>JAIMBU010000821.1 GCA_023511325.1 Gorillibacterium sp. | reverse complement strand
GAATAGAAGAAATTGAATAAGCAAACAGGGATCAGTCGTTTCATCGTTCGAATGATCCCTGTTTACCTTTGCGCGAGAAAATAGTATGTCATAAGAAAGTTGATACTAGTTTCTCAGTTCTACTTTCGATATGATAAAGACGGAAGGGAGGTAATAATGATGATTAAGCTAACCAGATCTCACCATAGGGGAATCATTGTTATTATGATTACCGCTGTCTTACTAACCTCTTGTGCGTCAATAAATAAGCAACAGCCCAAGCAGGTAGAGAAACCACTAATTACTGTAGGCATCTACGATCGGGGAAGCATTCCCTCTGAAGAAGGAACGGTGGATAACAATCGCTGGACGCGGTGGATCAACGAGAATAGCCCTGTATCCGTGAAATTTATTCCGATTCCTCGCGGGGAATCTGTGCAGAAATATAAAGTACTGTTTGCATCAGGCAATGCTCCGGATTTAATTATGGATTTTGATACATCATTTTTGGCGCAATTGGTTGCTGATAAACAAGTCATTCCCATCGACGAACTAATTAATCGCTATAGCACGGGATATAAAAAGCTGTTAGATGAATATCCATTGGCGCGTAAATTGGCTACTGAGCCCGACGGTGACATGTATCTGATTGCTCAAATCACTGGACTAAAAACAAACCATTCGTTGTTAATCCGTAATGATTGGTTGCAGACGTTAGACTTGGCTGTACCTCGTACGGATCAAGAGCTTTTACAAGTGTTGAAAGCGTTCACATATGGCGATCCTGACAAGAATGGCAAGGATGATACATTAGGCATAAACTTCACTGGACTGGGTGCTTTACTGAATGGGAATATCGCGGGAGGTATTCGCCCCATCGACATGATGTTCCGTAACGTTGGTTATTTAATTGATCAGGGACATGTAACAAGAGCGTGGGATCAAGCAAAGGCTGCTTTGGCCTATGAAAAAGAGCTGTATCAGAGCGGAGTGATCGATCCTAATCTTCTGACCGACAAAGATGGAGAGAAGGCGAAGTTAGATTTTGTTAATGGCAAGCTAGGGGTTTTCTGGGTGAGCAGCGGCATAGAGGATGCCTATCCGCTTTTACAGTCGTTGAAGAAAAAGGTTCCTACCGCTGAATTGAAGGCCATTCCACTTCCGCAAGGTCCTTTTGGGCAATTTAACCCACTGGCTAAAGCACCTGTACAATTAGTCGGAGCCATCAATAAACAAGCAGCTAATCCAGAGGCTGTGATCCAATATCTCGATTTCATGGTTTCTGAGAAAGTATTAACGACACTAAGGTACGGTATCGAGGGCGAGCATTATCAACGTAACGCGAATGGTTGTTTTCAATATATCGATACAGAGAAATACAACCGCGAATTGTCATGGACACTGGATTTATACATGCTCTCAGCCCGTGTTATTCAGGGTGAATGTAATTCTTTAGCGGCATCCTTGAACCCAAGCCAGGCGATTGATCGGGAATATATGGTGATCGAGAAAGAGGCAGAGCAGTATTCCTTAAACCCGGAACGGGACTTTGCTTACCCCGTCTGGAAGTGGCCGACGTTACCCCAAGAGCTTCAGTTGGCGAACACGGATGGTGCGCAGGCATTAACAGATATTTATTATCGAGCGATTGTTGATCCGCTGTATACAGTCAATCAAGCGATGATTGACGCGCAACAAGCGTGGAATGAAAGGGGAGGTGCAAGGGTGGATGAATATTACAACCAATGGTTTGTCGAGCATCAGGATCGGGTGATCTTAACCGACGAATATTATTCCATCCGTTGATAAATTAATCATTATGAGGCGATCCCATGAATCGAAGATGGTTTATTCGGCAACTGATATCTTATATCCCGATATTCTTATTGGTTACCTCGTTCCTTGCTTACATCTCTTTCTTCTCCCTTACCGAGATGTTGAAGAAATCATCACAGCAAGTGAATGAATTGGCGACTGATCGATTACTTCAATTGGTGGATTACTCTTTGCAGGAAATCGATAAGCTCGTAATTAAAGAGATGAGTGATAATCCCAAACTCATCCGCTTTTTTTATACGGGGAAGAATACGGTGATGGAGGAAAGTGAGGCTTCAGAAGTCATTCGCAGTTGGACCATTATGAATCCCTTTATTCATTCGGTCTATTTATATCGCAAAAGCGATGAAGTCGTACTAACAAACAATATACGTATTCCAGTGACTGCATTCTCGGATCGAGAATTTTTAAACCAACAATCTCAGAAAACAGTGACGGGAGCATGGACAAATCTGCGAATCTATACGGATCCGTCTTTTCAGGGAAGAACGGAGCAGGTTG
>JAIMBU010000820.1 GCA_023511325.1 Gorillibacterium sp. | reverse complement strand
AATAATAGATGTATTGCCCTTTCTTCTCCATCCATACTAACTCAGCTTGTCTTAACAGACTTAGATGCCGTGAAATACTCGGTTGTGTCATGCTAAATTGTTCAGCAATTTCCCCAGCCGTTAAGTCACCTTCTTTAAGAAGATCTAATATTTTGCGCCGGGTAGGATCAGATAGTGCTTTAAAAGCATCATTTAAAGGCATAATAAGCCCTTCCCTCCTCCGAGTTTTCATATGCTTAGGCGCGTTTATATTTAGACATATAGCTATATAACTAACTCGTTGTCATTGTATGTGTTTCAACTGCAATAGTCAACGAGAATCTTCGGATCCACGGTTGATATTTCTCATCTGCTAATCGATTGCTTTATTGGGCAAAAAAAGGGGCAGTAACATGCCAGCCTAAGCTAACCTGTTACTGCCCTAAACCTACATTTGATCGAGCCGATGACTCCAATCGTTCTTACCCATCGATCTATTCAATTTATTGAATAACAATCGGAAATTGCGTCTGCATGGATTGTTCAAATGTATATTCGTGTTTCGTGTTTGGATCCTTTATCGTCACACCTACCGTTTTCTTCGGAAGAACGATACTTGCTAGATACTCGCCAGCGGGAACGGCTTTGCCGCTCTCGTCCAATTGATCCCAAATGAGCCTCGTAAATGCGGCACCTTGGTACCGATAAATCGTTCCGGTCAGCCCTGCTGTTTGGAGTGTTCGAATCAGTTGATTTGAATCACCCACTCTCTTCGTCACCTGAATCTCAAATGATACTGGCTGACTCAAGACGATTGTATCTTTTTCGGTAAGGTTGAGAACGTTAACTCGGATCTCCACTGGTTGGCCTTTCTTCACTTCATGTTCGGAGCCGATACCTATTCCTAACGGATACCCCATCATGCCGCCCGCTCCGGTAATGTTGCCATATACTTGTTGGTACGTCCAAGGTGTCTTATTGACGATCCGAGCTTGCACCTGATACCCTTCGACTGGTGCCATATAAGGGAAGTTTGCCTCGAATGTTAAACCTTCTCCCGCTTCCAAATCATTGACATCATGGTTGCGTAACTTGATCGGTTCCGTTACGGCCACTACTTGATTGTCCTTGTTAAGCAGATCCAAAACCACCTGCTTACCTTGTGGAATCGGCTTGTAGAACTTCACAACTCCCGTTATGTTTGAAAAATTAACCTCAGCAGTTGGAAGGTCCGTGAATTGTACAGCCACGTGTCCAATGCCTATATAACCCGCTGTATCGTGCACCAACAAATCGCGTTCGTCCACCTTAAAGATGTCAACGGACGCATACGTCTCTCCGGGTTCTGGCGCATGATAGTCAACCGAAGCCCCTAATTTCTCAGTGAATACCCGCAACGGTACGTACAGTCGGTTCCCATAATTTAGAACGTTGACTTCCTCCGTACCTGAATTGCTATCCTTCCCATCGACGTAGAAATGCAATGATGTCGGAAACAGAATGGCTTTCACTTCATTCGAAACCGCAGCAACCGCAACCGTTGCTCCGCTAAGCACGAGACCTGATATCAAACCTATGATGAACCGTTTCACCGTGTTCACTCTCCCATTCTTCAATAGCTTACTAATGGAGTAGACGTATGAATGCTTGGAAAGTTGTGAAGCACGGATGGTTATCCTGAATCCTCAACGCAAGAAAGAGCCGTAACAGGTCACTTGCTCACCACTGTCACAGCCCTTCAACCCTCGTTCCACACGGTTTCCTGCTCTTACTCTTCTCCCGTTGCAATGGGCGCATGCTCGTATGTTATCCAGTCACTCCAGCCGGCGGATTTCTTTCGTGAAACTTCTTTTGAATACACCGGAACATTGGTATGTATATCTTGGAAGTGCAAACTCGTAAAGTGATTCTTCAGGCTCATTGGTTCATCGAAGGGGCAAATGGCGACCCACATTATGAGCGGCTAAGGCATATGATCCATACGGTAAAGCTTCAAGACCATTGATTTGAAAAATAAGGAAGTTGCTCAGGCGTTCGGCTTTACATACAAATAGTAAGAGCTAAGGAGAAAGGAGACATCATCAACAAGGTGGTTTCCCAGCCTTTTATTTGTCTGAACAGAATATTTGTAGCTGCAAGAGCTGACGCTCGGTTTATGGATTCATGTAAGTACTTTTCCTAAATTGGTTGACTTCGGTTATAATTTATGTTGATAAGACTTAGCAAGTTAAGTCCATTAACTCTAAAAAACTATCTTCCATCTAACCTGCTTTACCAATAAACCCCTCAATTCTTTCTAACGATTTTTGCAACTCTTCTTTTTTACTAAAAGTCAACTTTTTATATATTATT
>JAIMBU010000819.1 GCA_023511325.1 Gorillibacterium sp. | reverse complement strand
GCAAGAGGAATTGGCTAATTCAGAGAACAAGGTTGCTTATTCCCGTCAGCTTTACAACAAAACAGTGGCTGATTACAACATCAAGCGAGAATCGTTTCCCTCAACAATTATTGCCGGTATGTTCGGTTTTAAAGAAGAGCATCTGCTGATAACACCGGAAGATGAGAAAATTGTCCCCAAAGTGACGTTCTAATTTAAGACCGATCGAAGAAGTAGAGGGTGACTACGAATGCTGTATAAACAGATTGAGCAAAATAAACGGAAAACGTTCCTGCTTGTTGCCCTATTTATCGTTTTGGTCATGGGCGTGGGCAGTGCGGTAGGCTATTTGGGTTATGGTGAAGCATGGATCGGTGTAATCCTCGCGGCAGTAATCCTGGCTTTCTATGTCCCCATTACCTATATGTCAGCCAGTTCTCAGGTATTAAGCATGTCAGGGGCGGCGATTGCTACTCGCGAGGAGTACCCGCAGCTATACAATATCATTGAGGATTTATGTATTCCTGCTCGCATTCCCATGCCAAAAATATATATTGTCCAAGACCCTTCTCCAAATGCATTCGCCACCGGAATCAAGCCGGAAAAAGGCAGCGTAGCTTTCACCACGGGGTTACTTCAGCAATTGAATCGTGAGGAGCTTGAAGGTGTTGCCGCCCATGAAATAGGCCATATTCGCAACTATGATATCCGACTGATGACCATTAGCGTTGCTCTGATTGCGATTATCGCTATTCTGGGAGACATAGGTGCCCGGATGCTTTTCTTCGGGCGACGAGGCAGCAACAATAACAGTGAGAATAAGAAAACGAATCCTGCTATTATGATTATAGCGTTGGTATTTGTTATTCTGGCACCGCTCGCGGCGAGATTCGTCCACCTTGCTGTATCCCGTAATCGGGAATATTTGGCTGATGCAACTGCTGTGGAAATGACACGTAATGCCGTTGGACTGAAGAATGCTCTGTTAAAAATAAGTAACAGTGACCTTGATGTGGAGCGGGCCAAACAAGCGACAGCCTCGATGTATATAGCCAGTCCCTTTAGTAAGGTTCGCAAAAAAAACCGGGGAAGCTGGTTTAGCACCCACCCGTCCATGGAATCCAGGATTGAGCGTCTCGAACAAATGTAACATTGGAGAGGAGACTGAGGGATGAACAGATTGCCTGCAACGAGAAGTAAACGTTGGCTTGTTTGGATGCTGGTTTATGGATTGCTCCTGTCCTTCTTCCTGTTGCTAAATCGGTTTATTGTTGTTGGTGAAACACTCCAAATCGGGATTGCTTTTCGTTTCGTACTTTTGGCTTTTGTCCTATCGGTTGTAGTTAATGGATTGGGTTGGGCGGGTGCGCGCTATATTTGGCTGCTCACGACGATTGGTTTAGCCATCGGCCTTGGGCTTATGTACTACTATTCGGTCAAGGATATGACCGGTTGGCAGGATTTGGTTAGTTTACTTGGTTTCATAGAAGGTGTCGCTATCGGTTTTATCTTGGGTGTAGTGGTAGAAGTCATTCATGGGATAGGAAACAGGCGGAGTAGGAAAAAGTAAGCTATGAAGCAGTTAGGAAAAAGTAAACTATGAAGCAGTTAGGCAAAAGTTGAAATCGATCAGATCACTAATGAGAAAGTCCACTAAAGGGGCTTTCTCTTTTTTCGTCCTGATGATTCCGCATTAGGACTCATGATACTCACCATTCAAAAGCTTATCCTCGTTTCAATTGGAGGCTAAGTCGATGATTTCAGCAACAGCCTTAGCCGCTAAAGCGGAAGGTAGCCAAACAGGTACTTCCAAGAGCTGAGACAAATCGCGCTGAAGCTGCTCATTGTAACTGATGCAATCAAGGGCGACCTGCTCGATACCCGTCCCCCGGAATCCGGCAGCAATCTCTTCACTGTCCATTTTCTGGGGTGGCACAGCTATGATCTTTGGATCATAACCTTGCTGGCGCCATCTCTGTTCGGCGGAAGCTAGCTGGTCTGGCGAAGGAACGAGAACACCAATTCGTCGATTATTGGCAATGGATTGGCAAGCACGCTCCAACAGAATGCCAGGCTGTAACAGGGGAATGCCAGTGGTAAATGTTGCAAAATGATTAGAGCAGAGCAACACAATCAGCTTCGCGCCTGCCTCAGCTAGCAAGCGTGCTCGCTCTGTCAGCAGCGGTAATAAAGCCGCTTGGGGGATGGATACCGAGCCTGATTTGGTCAGAACATGCAGCCGATTATTACCTGCCCATTCAGACAAAGCTTCAATTTCCTGCGGCTTCAAATCGTCTAGTGCCCCCTGTAGGAGGATTGGCGTTGAGACAAGCTGCTTTTGGAAGGGCTCAACC
>JAIMBU010000818.1 GCA_023511325.1 Gorillibacterium sp. | reverse complement strand
CTTAAGGCGTTTATCCTTGCTACATCAGAATTTTTAAGCATTTTTCAGGTAAATTCTAATTCCGCATCGGCAAACGTAAGACGTTCCAAGGACGCTTAAAGCGTTTATCCTTGCTACATCAGAATTTATAAGCTTTTCCAGTTTGCGAAGATCGTTTTAGATTCCGTTAAGTATTCCTTTTCAATCGTGATGTTATCATTATCAACAATCTTATCCTCTAAGGAGATTGGAACAGGGTTGCAGCCACCCTTGGTCACTTCTACATCTGACATTTTGAACTTATTGCCGCAGTTCTGGCACACAAGAACGTCGCCCTCCTGGATGTAGTAACCCTTGCCGGAGCTAAAGCATACCTGACAAGTATTAAAAGCCGTGCGGATGGTGCCATCCGGTGCTTTGACCGCGAGAACCTCTAAGCGGGTACCCATAATATCAACTGGATAAAAAGTGGCTTTCTCCGTTATCTCCCGGATCGGGATCACCAGATCACTGTCTTTCACAACAGGAACCTTGGTCGCTTCCGCGGTTGGGGAATTGGGTTGATTGCCAAATACCATGACCATGATGATAACTACAAAGACGATGGCGATAGTTCCTAACAGGAAAAATTTCGTGTTTCGTTGAGGTTTTTTTTGTGAGGGCTTCTGATTATTACTTATTCTTGACATGATATCCCTATCCTTTCATTTCCAATCTATTTCCGTTCCATTGTCTCTTCTAGCCTGCCCTGACGCTAGTGTCGCTATCGTTAAGTGGTTCCCAAGTTGTTGATATCATCCACTACGGTGATGCTGCTGCGGATCATTCCCATCCAACAGCTATAGGGGATCGCTCCACTTTCCGTGGGGGTGAAGACGATGACGGTTTCGCCCGGCTCTAGCTTCTTCTCCAAATTATATTTGGGGATGATCATCCGGTTGTTGCAGCCGTTGAGGTTGCCATCTTCGGCCTGGATGATCCATTTGACAGGTATGCCTTTTTGTACCGTGATCGGTTGATATCGACCGGAGGAGAGTGTGGTGGTGACGGTTTGGAAGCCGTCCTTTATTTGGGCCACGTTGCCACTTGCTCCGCTTGCGGCGGGGGGAATGGCAATGCCTGATAAGCTCATCCCGCTGCTGAACATGAAGATCCCCAAGGCTACCACTAATACGGCGCTGGCAGTCATCATTTTGCTGGTGAACTTTTTGCTCAGAATGGAACTGAGAGCACCCAGCCCGAACATCAGCGGCACAGTGCCTAAACTGAAGAGGAACATGGAGAGCGCGCCACTTGCCGCATTGCCGGTGGATAGGGCGTACAGCTGCATGGCCTGCAGCGGGCCACAAGGCATCAATCCATTAAGCAACCCTACGTACAGTGGGCTGTTGTTGCTTTTCTGTGCGTTGATTTTTCTGGCGAATACCTTCGGCATTCTCGGGTTGAATTTGCGAAGCCCGGGGAACATGTTTAACATGTTCAGCCCCATAATGACCATAAAGGCACCTGCTACCAGCTGGACAATCCCTTTAGCCCCCCCGGAAAAGCTGACAAAAGAGCCGATTGCACCAACGATCCCGCCAATCACCGTATAGGATATCACCCGACCTAGATTATAGAGAAAGCTTGGTCTTAGGGTGGAGAGTCTGCCGGTAACAACAGCACCACCAGTCTTCTTCTGTGGTACGGTTTGGGAGAGATTGATACCGCCACACATGGCTATGCAATGGACGGAGGTGAGCAGGCCAATGACAAACAGCATGCCATACCCCATGTTTTCCTTGGCTTCAGGGAAGGCATTGAAGATAGTGAAGCCACCAAAGTGTTTAATGAACACATACAGGGCGAGAAGGATGGTGATAACACCCAGAACCTGAGTGGAGTTCACGTTTTTATCGACTGACTGCTGCGATGATTTTCTTACTTTATAATGCAATTGCTCAATCAGCCGCTCGATATCGGTTAGCCCGATCACACTTTCATCGAAGCAGACCACCGCAGTTCCGGCCGAATAACTTGCTTCCACGCTAGTGATTCCCAGCTTGCTTTGTAGCTTTCTTTCAATTCTGTTTTCACAATTGACACAGGTCATCCCGTCTATATGCAGTGTTTTTTTCCTAATGCTCGGCATTATTGTTTTCCTCCCAGAGTGAATTCATGAGCTACCAAGGGGCAAATCGGATACGCAGGGTTCAGGTATTTAAATATATGTGCATTCACTTGGTACATACAAGCTATTTTACCGAAAGTTTTTGTGGATTTGATGGAGATCACAAATTATTTATAAATCTGTAACTACTTTCTGAACCAAATATCGCGAAAACGCACCCAGCCGAGCGAGTCAAGTGAGATACCG
>JAIMBU010000817.1 GCA_023511325.1 Gorillibacterium sp. | reverse complement strand
GTATTCAAGCCCTGGGATTATCAGCGGTACTGCATCAATCGGCTGCTTACGGATGATGCCTTGGGGCTCTTCCTAGATCTTGGCTTAGGCAAGACAGTCATCACCTTAACCGTAGTCAACGACCTAAAATATAACCGCTTCGCCATCCGGCGCACCCTGGTAGTTGCGCCAAAAAAGGTTGCAGAAGCCACATGGACAACGGAAGCGGCCAAGTGGGAGCACCTGAAGCATTTGCGAATTATCCCGGTGCTGGGCAGCCAGCAGCAGCGGATCAAGGCGCTGAACACGCCTGGTGATGTCTGGGTGGTTAGCCGTGACAACGTCAAATGGCTGGCTGAGTATTATCGCAATGCTTGGCCGTTTGACATGGTGGTGCTGGATGAGCTCTCCAGCTTTAAGAATCACCAAGCCCAGCGGTTCAAGGCGCTGACCTGGATCAGGCCGCACATCAAGCGGATCGTAGGCCTGACGGGTACACCAGCGCCAAATGGGTTATTAGATCTGTGGGCGGAAGTATTTTTACTGGATCAAGGTAAGCGTCTAGAAAAGTTCATTACCCATTACCGCACCAAATACTTCGAGAGAAACTACAATGGGAACGGCTACACGGCCAAGCCAGGAGCGGATGATGTGATTCATCGGCAGATTGCCGACTTGTGTATCAGCATGAAGGCAGAGGATTATCTGGAGCTGCCGGACTGCATCACCAATATCATTCCTGTTGTCCTGGATGACAAAGCCACTGAGCAGTACAAGCGCATGGAGAAGGATTTGCTGCTTGAGGTTGAGGATACGGAGATTACGGCGACCAGCGCAGCCGTACTTACGGGCAAGCTGCTGCAAATGTGCAATGGCGCTTTGTATGATGGGGAGCGTAACGTCCATGAGATCCACGACTGCAAGATTGAGGCGTTCATGGAACTGATTGAGCAGCTAAACGGCAAGCCGGCATTAGTGTTCTACAGCTACCAGCACGACCTTGCCCGAATCCATAAAGCCCTGAAAGGTTCGGGTTTGCGGATCCGAGAGCTGAGAACCCCGCAGGACTTCGACGATTGGAACGCGGGCAAGATAGACGTAGGCTTGGCACATCCAGCATCAACTGCCTATGGGCTTAACCTGCAGGACGGAGGTAACCACGTTGTGTGGTTTGGCCTGACGTGGTCGCTGGAGCTTTATCAGCAGGCAAACGGCCGACTGCATCGGCAAGGGCAAAAACAAAAGGTCATTTTGCACCACCTGGTTGTTCAGGGCGGTGCCGATGAGGATGTAATGTCCGCACTGGAGGATAAAGCAACAACCCAGGACAGGCTGCTGAACGCACTGAAAGCCAGAGTGGAGAAGACAAAAGAGGGGGCAACCGCATGAGCGGCATGGTGGACGATGACGGCCTGACGCCGCAACAGGTATTTGAGGTGATGCAAAACATAGGATTATGTGATTGATGGCTGGAGTAATAACCATTATAATATTCATAAATATCAATTTAAATAAATTAATATTTAAGAGAGGGGGTATAGTATGAGCGAACAAGCAGCCATACAGCAACTGCAAGAGTACAAGCGCATCGTGGGTCGCATCAAAGTCTTAGAGCGTCAGAGCGTAGGTATGGGTTACACGGTTAGCGCTATCAGCCACGACGATCAATTGCAGGAGCTGCATAAGCAACTGAGAGGATTGCCGAGCTATATGTACCTGTCGGCGAGGGAGCAAGAGCTGGAGACAGCCGCACATGCCTATCTGGATCGATACCCAGCAGGCATCAGGAGTCAGTACAGAGAGGTGGCCGGGCTAAGTTCGGGGGATCCAGAGGATGAGCAGCGGCTGCGAGATTTGACACAGCGGATCCGGAAGGTTCTTGAGGCACGGATCGGTACCTCGGATGGATACGAGGAGATTCTGGAGCGTATGTGTGAGCTGCAGGAGCTTGAAGTCCAGAAAGAGTATATTGATAACGCCCTGAACGTTCTTGACGATATGTATCCGGGCTACGGTAGGCTGCTGAGGTTGCGATACCTGGACGATCAAGACATTGGCGGTATCCTTCAGGAACTAAATATTGCCCGTCGTACATTTGACCGTTGGAGACCACAGGCGTTGATAGAGTACGGTAGGTTAATAGGTGTGGCGTAAACGTGGCGCATTCGTGGCGTAAAGATGGCGCAAATTGACCTTTTCAAATGTGGTAAAATGCTATTGTGAGATAGTTGTAAGTAGTGCTTTTCATAGCCTTCTCCTGTTGGCCGCCCCGGTGAAGGGGCGGCCCCTTTACATGCAAAAGAGCCTGCCGATACTTTCGGACAAGGCCCTTGCGCCGCAGTGCTTCCGCTGGCATAAATA
>JAIMBU010000816.1 GCA_023511325.1 Gorillibacterium sp. | reverse complement strand
CCCAATCTGTACCAACAACCTGTCCCCCACGGATAATAAGATCATACAGCTTCCCCATCTTCAGCCTCCTCCTTTCCCACGAGAACACTCGCTTGCCCTTACTCCTCCGGTATTCTTTATCCAACAGCTGTCCTTTATCGATCCATGTTCATCATCCAACAGCTGCCCTTTATCGATCCATGTTCATCAAACGAAATATCATGCTTTCTCATCCACTCCATGTCCTGCAATTCCCGTTCTTCATGCAACGGAGCTTGCTTCCACTCCTAGCTTCCTAGCTTCCCCGGTATGTGCTGTATCCGCCAGGTGCTACCAGCAGTGGAATATGATAGTGGGCCGTTGCATCCTCGATACCGAATTCAATCGGGATACGGTTGAGAAAGGGAATACCCTCGTTGTATGCTCCTTGCTCGCGAAAATATTCCTCAACATAAAATACGAGAAGATACAGACCCGGTCGACATGCCTCCCCAACTAACAGTGGTGAATCAACTCGCCCATCTTCATTAGTAATGGTAGTAAGCAGCAATTGATTAACTCCCGTCTGTAGTCCAGCCCGATCACTAAGCCTCCATAACTCAATCCTTATTCCTGCTGCAGGTTTTCCCAGCGCAAGATCCAACACATGGGTCGTTACGTGGCCTTCACTCATGAGGTAAATCCGCTTGCGTCATCGTAAACCCTTGGAAGCCAAAGGGCGGACGTGGCTCGGTGTAGACTGCTGCCTCAGAATCTCCCGTTTTATCAACAATCGTCTCCCAGGTTTTATTATTGGATTCGAAACTTACCTGCCCGATTTGAGGGAAACGTTCCAATACACGTTGGCCGATGTGATAAATCAGATTTTGAATCGATGGACTGGCAATTTGATGAAATACATGCTGGGCAATGTCGCGAATATGCTCAGAAGGCACATAACGCCCCTCCGTCGCATCGATGCCCTCCTCCGGATTCTCGTATTGCCAACCTATGTTTAATCCGATAAATAAGGGTCGATCCGTAGTTTCCGGTAAAGAGGTATACTCATCGCGGACAAAACCCGCAAACGCGCTCCCTTTAACCTTGATTAATTGCAGATCGGATACCGAGCATTGGTGGCTGACGATCACATTTCCGGCATTTGTCCGCTCCACCTCTACCATAAAAGAAGCAAAATCGTTGTAAGAGCGACGATAAACCATTTCACTATCAACGAAGCCTTGCTCTCCTGCTACCTGAATATTTTCAAAGGGAATGCGATCCGCTGACATTTTGATTGAGGTCATCTGTTCATATTTATTTAAGAATTTATTGGCTATAAAGTGGAGAAACCCTTCTACCGTGTCGCCATTGAAGTTAGCAGCTTCACGTAGAATAAAATTTTTCATCGAGTCCGTAGCAACGACGAGCGTATTATCCCCTTCGGTAAAAGAAGGGAGAAAAGCTTGCCCCCGAACCTCCACCTTAACCTTCATGGCGAAAATGACATTATTGTCGCCAAGATACGCAGACTCGAGAATCGGTTTCACCTTTGTTAGCGGTTTGGCGTAGGTCCGATAAACCCATACATCATCTTTGCCATAATACATGGTGCGGTTATCCTCTGTATGCTTCTCATGCTTCTCCATAAATGTATCCCCCTCGACTTCCGTTTAGATTAAGGTTTCTAAGCTTATTCCTTCTCAAGTGTATCCATCAGCCTAAACTGAGCAATTTTAATAACTTCCTCTAAGGCTGTAACGTATTCTGTTTCTTGCTCTCCTGCAAGCCGTTGCTGCATCGCAGTCAGGATGGAATCTTTATTCTGGTTGCGAACAGCCATAATAAACGGAATGTTATATTTATCCATATAGGCTTGATTACAGGCCGAATACAGGGCATACACCTCAGGACTAAGCTTATCGAGACCTGCTCCTTGCTGCTCGTGTTCGGATGCTTTCGACATGGCCAGCCTCCCCGCCAGGTTTGGATGAGCTCGCAGCAATTCGAGCTGTTCCCGCTTGGTTGATCCCTCCCGAACCGTCTGCTCCATTCGATGCATCAGCTTTTCGAGCGAAGGAAACGGGTGTCCTCTCCAGACTCGCTCCATCACCCAAGGAGAATGCTCAAAAACCCAACCTAGGCGTCGAAGAAACGCTTCCTTACTCAGATTATTAATCATTTCAATGATTTCTTCCTTAGTCATTGTCATGGCATACTCCCCTTTCTTATCTGACTAAGAGCTGTAGTTTCTGCCAAGACCAAGCTTACTGAGCAACTGGCGATAAGCAATGGAGGTGCGATCTGCGGGGATGTGAGCTTCCGCCTGCAAATCTAGCGGCAGATCCTCCGGGGTTTGAGCCTCCACCATCGCTTTATCCTCC
>JAIMBU010000081.1 GCA_023511325.1 Gorillibacterium sp. | reverse complement strand
CTCGCGGCACTGTAGGCTTCCTTTTTCGATGATCTGCGCAGCTTGCTCTTGGAGGGCTGGTCACCTGTAATCGTTCATGGCGGCGGGCCAGCAATTAATGAGACGTTAAGCAAGCTAGGTATTGAGAGTGAGTTTATCGGAGGCCTAAGGAAGACGGACGAAGCGGTTCTCGACGTGGTTGAGATGGTCCTTTCCGGCAAAATAAACAAAGAAATTGTCCGTCGCATCCAGCTTGTGGGTGCCAAAGCAGTGGGTCTCTCTGGTACGGACGGACGGCTTATTGAGGTCGTACCTGTTGCCAATGCCCACGAGGTTGGGCTTGTCGGTGAGGTGGTTCGCATCAATGTGGAGCTTATTCAAGGCATTACAGCCTTAGGCTATATTCCTGTCATTTCGCCAATCGGTCTGGGAATGGATGGTAGCCAGCGGTACAATATTAATGCAGATACGGCGGCAGGAGCGGTTGCCTCTGCGCTCTCGGTACAACGGATGATCGTCGTGACCGATGTTCCGGGTATTCTAAGCACGATGGATGGACAGAAACAGGTGCTCCCTCAAGTAACAATCGCTGAGATTGATCGCATGATCGAATCGGGTGAAATATATGGTGGAATGATTCCCAAGGTACGAGCCGCAATTGCCTGTATCCAAGGAGATGTCCAAGAAGTGATGATCGTGGACGGCTCGATGCCAGGTGTGCTCAGCCGTACGGTAAAAGCAGGAGATAGGGGCACGCGAATAATCAGATAGCAGCAGAAAACAATCAGATAGCAGGAAAATAATTTGGGTGTTAGCAAAAATAGAAACGGAGTGAGAAGAATGGCTGAGCAGGAAAGCGCACTTTTTCCGACTTATTCTAGGTATCCATTAACCTTGGTGAAGGGGGAAGGGAGCCGACTCTATGACGATACGGGCAAGGAATACTTGGATTTCATGTCTGGGATTGCCGTGACTGCCCTTGGGCATGCACCAAAGGTAGTCAAAGAGAAGCTGGTTGCTCAGTTGGATGAACTTTGGCACGTCAGTAATCTTTTCAGCACGCCGAATCCAGAAAAACTAGCCAAGCTACTCACTGAGCACAGTTCAGCAGATGCTGTTTTCTTTTGTAATAGCGGGGCAGAGGCGAATGAAGCGGCCATTAAGCTGGCGCGCCGGTATAACCAGAAGGTATTGGGGAACGACCGCTATGAGGTTATTACCTTTCATCAATCGTTTCATGGCAGGACGCTTGCTACTTTGACGGCAACGGGGCAAGACAAGGTAAAAGAAGGCTTTCTACCGCTACCAAGTGGCTTTGTTCATGCTCCCTTTAACGATTCGGCTGCGCTGGAAGGCTACGTTACGGACAAAACCTGTGCGATCATGCTGGAGATGATCCAGGTTGAGGGCGGGATTATCGAGGCTGACCCGGCGTTCGTCGATGAAATTGTACGTCTCTGTGAACAATATAACCTGCTGCTTATCGTTGATGAGGTGCAAACAGGTTTGTGCCGCACTGGCAAGCTTTTTGCCTATGAGCATTATGGGCTTGAACCGGATATCTTCACACTGGCGAAAGCGTTAGGAAGTGGATTTCCCATTGGAGCCATGTTGGGTAAAGCTAAGCTGAAGCCCGCCTTCTCCCCAGGTAGCCATGGCAGTACGTTCGGAGGAACACCCATTGCCACAGCTGCTGCTCTAGCAACGGTTGAGATCATGCTTACGGATAAGCTAGCGGATCGTGCGACAGAGCTGGGCAATTATCTCGTTGATAAACTGCAAGTGGCACTTGCCGATATATCCTGGGTTAACGAAATCCGTGGCAGAGGACTGATCGTCGGAATTCAATGTGCGGGACCCGTAGCAGACGAGATCGCCGCTATCCATCTTCAGGGATTGCTGGTTATTTCAGCGGGCCCGACGGTTATTCGACTGCTGCCGAACCTCCTTGTAACCAAAGAGGATATCGATACGGCGGTGGGGATTATTGCGGGTGTACTGTCTGCTAAAGAGACGGTGAATGCAGTAAAGTAAGGATAGCTATATGGACGGGTAGTTATAGGGCTACCGCTAACTAGCTTCGAGCGGAGGAGAATAGAGAAATGAACATGTTGAACATGGATATTGTACAGAGCCTGAGGGGGCGTGACTTCCTTGGTCTAGCTGATTATACCGGTGACGAAATTCGTTACCTGATTGATCTGGGTATTGAACTCAAACGGAAGCTGAAATCAGGCGTGAGCTACCAACCGCTAAAGGGTAAAACCTTAGGAATGATTTTTGAAAAAGCGTCAACGCGCACGCGGATTTCTTTTGATGTAGGTATCTATCAATTGGGAGGTCATTCCCTGTTTCTGTCAAGCAATGACCTCCAGATTGGTCGGGGCGAAACCATTCACGATACCGCTCAGACGATGTCCCGCTATCTGGATGGGATCATGATTCGGACCTTTGCTCACAAGACCGTGATTGATCTTGCTCGTCACTCGACGGTTCCTGTAATCAATGGGCTGACGGACTTTGCTCATCCCTGTCAGGTGATGGCCGACTACATGACAGTGCTTGAACATAAAGGCAAGCTTGAAGGGTTGAAGATTGCCTACATCGGTGACGGCAATAATATGGTCCATTCACTGATGGTGGGGGCGGCTAAGCTGGGCATGAACATAGCTGTAGCATCACCAGATGAATATATGCCGGAGAAATCCGTCCAGAAGATGACTCGTGATTTCGCTCAGCAGAGCGGCGGATCGTTGCTCATAACCAACGATCCACGAGAAGCCATTGCCGATGCGGATGTGGTTTACACGGATGTTTGGGCGAGCATGGGCTTTGAGGAGGAACAGAAGGTAAGAGAGCAGGCTTTTGCTAATTATCAGGTCAATGAGAGCCTTGTCGGCCACGCCAAGGGGGACTATATGTTTCTACACTGTCTGCCTGCTCATCGGGGTGAAGAGGTCAGTGAGGGCGTTATCGACGGTGCGCACTCAGCTATTTTCGACGAGGCAGAGAATCGCCTACACGCACAGAAAGCGATCATGGCCGCTTTGATGTAAGTTGAACGATTAACGGAGCGCAGCTGCCTTGAAGTAAGCTGAATGATTAACAGAGCGCTGCCGCTTTGATGTAAGTTGAACGATTAACAGAGCGCTGCCGCTTTGATGTAAGTTGAACGATTAACGGAGCGCAGCTGCCTTGAAGTAAGCTGAATGATTAACAGAGCGTAGCTGCTTTGAAGTAAGCTGAACGATTAACAGAGCGTAGCTGCTTTGATTTAAGCTGAACGATTAATAGAGCGTAGTTGCTCAGATATAAGCTGCTATCTGGTCATTTCCGCCACAATATAAGTCATAGCTGAACATAAAAACGCATGGTTGTAGGTGTGGTCAAAATAGCTTGGCCCTATAGATGGAATAAGAACTCTTTTACAAGTAGAAAGTGAGGATATAATGATGGCAAAAGATAAAATTGTACTAGCCTATTCCGGTGGACTGGATACCTCGATCATTCTGGCCTGGCTGAAGGAAACCTACGATGCGGAGATCATTACCTTCACAGCGGATGTCGGCCAAGGGGATGAGCTTGATGGTCTCGAAGAGAAAGCGTTAAAGACGGGTGCCTCCAAAGCATATATTGATGATCTAAAGGCAGAGTTTGCCAGCGACTTCATTTACCCAATGTTTCAATCAGGGGCGCTATATGAGGGCCAATACCTACTCGGCACGAGCATTGCTCGTCCATTAATCACCAAGCGCATGGTGGAGATTGCTCGGGCAGAAGGAGCCATTGCCATCGCGCATGGAGCAACGGGAAAAGGTAACGATCAGGTTCGTTTCGAGCTGACCGCTGCTGCTCTGGCACCTGAGCTTCAGGTGATTGCACCTTGGCGACTTGAGGCATTCAGGGAGCGGTTCCCCGGTCGGGCGGAGATGATCGCTTATGCGGAGGAGCAGGGAATCAATGTTCAGGCGACTGTCGCCAAGTCCTATTCTACGGACCGCAATCTGCTGCACATCAGTTTTGAGAGCGGTATTCTGGAAGACCCTTGGTTTGATCCAAGTGCGGATTCCAATAAGGATATGTTCGTGCTTAGTGTAGCACCGGAAGACGCGCCAAATGAAGCCGAATACATCGAGCTTGAGTTTGCAGCAGGGAATTGTGTCGCCGTGAACGGAGAGCAACTGTCACCGCTTGAGGTCATGAACATTCTCAATAAGCTGGGAGGTAAGCACGGGATCGGTCGGGTCGATATGGTGGAGAATCGCTTTGTCGGCATGAAGAGCCGCGGAGTATATGAGACGCCAGGTGGAACCATTCTCTTCACGGCTCATCGCAAAATGGAATCGCTAACCATGGACCGCGAGGTTATGCATGTTCGGGATTCGCTGAATGCCAAATATAGCACGCTGGTGTATAACGGCTTCTGGTTTGCTCCGGAACGATTGGCTATTCAAGCGCTTGTCGCTGAAAGCCAGAAGAACGTTACCGGAACAGTCCGGTTGAAGCTATACAAGGGTAACGTCATCGGCGCGGGTGTGAAGAGCGCGGTGAGCTTATATAACCCCAATATTGCCACAATGGAAGCTGATCCAACGCAGGCTTATGATCAGGGAGATGCTGCTGGCTTTATCCGCTTGAACGCATTGCGCCTAAAGGTTGCCTCTGGCGTTCAACAGACAGCAACGCAGGCGGAGTAAAAGGAATCAGTATGAAATAAGCGTAGGCATAGCGATTGTCGCTAGATAATCCCCCCATGTTGGTGAGGAAGCGAGAATAGCATGGTTTTATAGCGCTAAATGGGCAAATTGAGGTACAGCGCAGGAAATAGCACGGTTTTATAGCGCTATTTTGCTCCATGATGCTAGTGGTTGGCATGAAGATTCAAAATAGCACGGTTTTATAGTGCTAAATTAACTAATCGAGGTACAGTGGAGGAAATAGCACGGTTTTATAGCGCTATTTCATGTAGCAGAACGGTTATTGAATAGAAAGTGGGGTTTTTACGTGTCTAAACTATGGGGAGGGCGCTTCACGAAGCAAACCGACCGGTTGGTGGAGGAGTATACAGCCTCCATCCTCTTTGATAAAGAACTGGCTGAAGAAGATATTGAAGGCAGCTTAGCCCATGTCACGATGCTGGGCAAATGTGGTATTGTTCCGCTAGAAGACGTGGAGAAGATTAAGGACGGTCTCGGTAAAGTGCTGCAGAGGATTCGCCAAGGGGAAATGGAATTTACTGTAGGCGATGAAGATATTCATATGAATATCGAGAAGGCCTTGATTGACGAAATCGGACCCGTTGGCGGCAAGCTACATACCGGACGTAGCCGCAACGATCAGGTAGCAACCGACATGCATCTCTACCTGCGCAAGCGGGTTGTAGAGATTGTCATGCTATTGCAGCAGTTGCAGGAAGCACTGATTGGACAAGCCAAAGCCAATCTGGACACGATCCTGCCTGGTTATACGCATTTGCAGCGGGCACAGCCGATTCTACTCGCACATCATCTACTCGCGTACGTATCGATGTTTGAGCGGGATATCGGCAGGCTTGAGGATAGCTACAAGCGGATCGACGTATTGCCGCTGGGAGCGGGCGCCTTGGCGGGAACGACCTTCCCGATCGATCGCCATTTTGTTGCTGAGCAGCTTGGGTTTGCAGCAGTCTATGAGAATAGCTTGGATGCCGTAAGTGACCGCGATTTTATCGTTGAGTTTCTTGCGAACGCATCGCTGATTATGATGCACATGTCCCGACTATGCGAGGAATTTGTCCTCTGGTCGAGCACGGAGTTTGCTTTTATTGAGTTGGATGATGCTTTCTGTACGGGTAGCAGTATTATGCCACAGAAGAAAAATCCCGACGTAGCCGAACTGGTCCGCGGTAAAACGGGACGAGTTTACGGTAATCTTTTTGGTTTGCTGACTGTGCTCAAATCGTTACCCCTTGCTTATAACAAGGACATGCAGGAAGACAAAGAGGGCATGTTTGATACGGTGCGAACGCTAGAAGGAGCGCTTCAGCTTTTTGCTCCGATGGTCTCGACCATGAAGGTGCGCAAGGAACGAATGCGTCAGGCAGTCAATCGTGATTTCTCTAATGCCACAGACATTGCCGACTATTTGGTGACTAAAGGGTTGCCGTTTCGACAAGCGCACGAAATCATTGGGCGAATCGTTCTCTATTGTATTCAAAAGGAAACCTATCTGCTCAATTTAAGCATGGCAGAATTCCGTGAGTTTTCCGATTTGTTTGACGAGCGGATCTACGAGGTGCTTGAGCCAGAGCATGTGGTTAACGCCCGCAATGTTTACGGCGGAACGGCGCGTAGCCAAGTGGAGCAAGCACTGATGAGAGCGGAGCTTGCAACTGCGGAGACAACAAATTGGTTAACTGCGCACGCTGCGAGAGTAGAAAGGTAGTTTTACCACGTTGAATGCGCATCGAGATCAGATGGATAGGGCCGGGTAGTTGGGTACGAAAATCTCCTCCTAAAGAACAGCCGTTTAACCTAAGCTGTAAAGTAACTTTATTGTAAAGAACTGATAAGAACTGATCACCTCAGTTAAGGTGTCGGTTCTTTCTTTTTTTTGATTTTTCAGTTTTTTCGAGCCGAAGAGTGCTTTTTCGCCTTGTACATCAATAGAGCGTCATGTACAATAGAAGGCATGCCCGAGCGAGGTGGGCTGTTTTGTTCGTTCATTGTCGTTCCTCTTTTGCAAGATTAGTAGAGTTAAGTCGAGTGCAAGACACTATTTTTTTGCCAACAAACATAGATTCTTGCCTGGCATCACGACAAGCTGCTATTATCCATGAGACTTAAACGTACTGCGCCGATAGTTTGCATCCGACTGTTTATCCTTGCCGTAGGGCTAGGTTTGTTAAATTGTGAATAATGCAGGACATTATCGCGGGGCTCAGAGGATTTTAGATAGAATTGTCGAAAGTGTTTAGGGCTTACTATTGACAGGAAGTGATAAAAGATGATCGAAATGCATGATGTTTGGAAAACCTATCCAGACGGAACGATTGCGGTTCGTGGAATTAATTTAAAGATTAATCCGACAGAATTTGTCTATGTGGTTGGTCCATCTGGAGCCGGTAAATCCACTTTTATGAAAATGATTTATCGAGAAGAACGACCGACTAAAGGGACGATCTTCGTCAATGGATTTAATCTGGGGAAACTCAAGCCCCGAAAAATCCCTTATTTGCGTCGCAACATTGGTGTTGTCTTTCAGGATTTTCGTCTTCTGCCGAAGCTTACGGTATCCGAGAATATCGCTTTTGCGCTCGAGGTTATTGAAGCACCCAAGAAGATGATTCGCAGGCGAACCCAAGAGGTTTTGGAGCTGGTTAAACTGAAGGATAAGGGAGCCTCATTCCCCAATCAGTTATCCGGTGGAGAGCAGCAGCGGGTGTCAATCGCACGGGCTATTGTCAATAATCCTGCGGTCATTATCGCGGATGAGCCTACGGGCAATTTGGATCCAGAGACGTCGTGGGGGATCATGAAGCTTTTAGATGAGATCAACTTCCGGGGTTCAACGATTATTATGGCTACTCATAACAAAGATATTGTAAACACCAGACGTAGACGTGTTATCGCTATTGAGAGAGGCGCCATCGCCCGGGATGAACAGAGGGGGGATTACGGCTATGAAGATTAACACCCTCCACCGTCATCTACGTGAAGGGGGCAAGAGTGTCTTTCGTAATGGTTGGATGACTTTTGCCTCCGTCAGTTCCATTACCATTTCGCTTTTTATACTTGGACTGTTCCTTATACTTGGCCTTAATCTTTCTCATTTATTAGGTCAAATTGAGAATGACATAACCATTACAACCTTCATGGAGTTAAACGTACCAAGTGATACTGTGCAAGAATTGGGTGTGACGATCAAGAAACTTCCCGGTGTAAAAACCGTTACTTTTATCTCCAAAGAAGAGGCAATCATCGAAATGCGTAAGACGATGGGCGATGAACTAGAGGGCCTTTCGGGAGATAACAATCCACTCCCGGATGCTTATGAGGTCCAGATTAAGGAGCCAAGGGACATAGAATCGATAGCGGGTCAGATTTCGGCCTTAAATGATGGGAGAGAATCTCCTGTTATTGATGAGGTGAAGTATGACAAAGGAACCATCGATGCTTTGTTTAAAGCAACGGCAATCGTTCGCTATATCGCCATCGTATTTGTTGTCTGTCTTGTTTTTACCTCCATGTTTCTCATTTCAAACACCATTAAGCTAACTATTTTGGCAAGAAGTCGAGAAATCAAGATCATGAAGCTGGTTGGGGCAACCAATAGCTTTATCCGCTGGCCCTTTTTTATTGAGGGAGCGATGATTGGGTTTATGGGTGCAATCATTCCTACGGCTTTCTTAGTTTATGGTTATAGAATACTGCTG
>JAIMBU010000815.1 GCA_023511325.1 Gorillibacterium sp. | reverse complement strand
GCCGTGAACAAAAGTCACGAAGTCGAGTATTGCAACCTGGATTTGCGTTTTGACCGCCGGCTAATCCGTAGCTTCATAAAAGACTTGATCCAAGAAGGTTATTCCCTTTATTGGAATGAAAGTGAACGGGAGTTTATTATTTCAATCCGCGCAGGTCGAAAGCTGGTTAAATTACAATTCCAAAGAGTGGGCGAACGCTTTAAGATAGTTGGAAACTATATATTCCGTGACGACAAGCTTGCTGAGTTGATGGAGAAGCTAATCAATGATACACGCGGTCACGCTGTGGTGAAACGTTTTAATGACCGTCAAATTCTTATCGAGAATATTATGTTCGGTGAAATTATCCGAATGGTTGAGATTAACGGGGTTGAGCGTAGAGTCCTCTTTGAGCGGGAGCCCGCCATTTCTAGTGCAGAGGTATCCCAGGCGATGAAATCACGCCGAATCGAAGAACGTATTCCTGTTCTGCGAATGGAATTGGATTACGAGCTAGCCTTACTTGTAGATGCGATGAATAAGGGTGAAAAAGCCGCAATTGGTGCAAGTAAACGGAAACTTGAAGAATTGCGTCAGGAAATGATTATGATTGAAATGTAATTTTTAGCTTTCACATCATTACGAAGACGACTTCGTCCTTTTGGATGGCGAAGTCGTCTTTCTTTGTCCAGAAAAATTTATAAAATCGGATCAAAGATGAATTCTGTTTCCGCAAGTGCTATCATGAGTAAGAGTACATAATGGAGGGAATCCACTACATGAATGCTTATCCGAAATCATACGTCGTCGCAGCGGATATAGGGACGACAAGCGCGAAAACCCTTCTTGTGACCAAAGAGGGAAAGATCGTTGCTTCCCATTCAGTGCATTATCCAATGAATACTCCTTCACCAGAAATTGCTGAGCAGGACCCTGAAGTCATTTTTCAAGCTGTTGTCACGGGGATTGCTGAACTCCTTCATCAATCCGGTATTTCTGGGGATCAGGTGCTTTGTGTTTCCTTCAGTTCTGCTATGCACAGTCTGATGGCAGTCAGTCAGCAAGGATGTCCACTTACCCCTCTGATCACTTGGGCTGATAACCGCAGTGCTAGCTACGCTAGTCTTTTACGAGCAAATGGTGAAGGAAAGAGAATTTATGAGCGTACCGGTACTCCGATTCATCCCATGTCTCCATTAATAAAGCTCATGTGGCTGAAGGATAATCTGCCGGATGTTTTTGCTCAGGCTGATAAGTTTATCGGTATAAAAGAGTATGTGTTCTATCGGCTTTTCAATTCCTATGTTATTGATTATTCTATAGCTAGTGCAACAGGACTATTTAATTTAACCGGAATGGATTGGGATGAGCTTGCTCTTGACCATGCTGGAATTACGGCTGAACGTTTATCAAGACTCGTTCCTGCCTCCCACCAAGAGAGCGGCTTGACTCTGGAGATGGCCACTACCATGGGACTTTCGGTTAGTACTCCCTTTGTCGTGGGCGCTGCGGATGGACCGTTAGCCAATTTGGGTGCGGGTGCTATCGACCCAGGTATATTCGCACTGAGTATTGGGACGAGTGGTGCGGTTCGTTCCATCGTAAATCAACCACTAGTTGATCCTGAGGGCCGTTTGTTTTGCTATGCTTTAGCTGATGGACTGTGGACGATCGGGGGTCCAATTAATAACGGTGGTATTGTTTTCCGTTGGACGCGAGATGTGCTCGCTTCGCTTGAAGCTGAGGAAGGGCTTAGAAGAGGCCTTGATCCTTATGATTACCTGACGGAGCTAGCTCATGATATTGATCCTGGAGCCGGCGGTTTGATCTTCCTGCCTTTTTTACTTGGCGAACGAGCCCCTTACTGGAACGCCAACGCACGAGGTGTTTTCTTCGGTCTTTCGATGAGTCACAACAAGAAGCACATGATTAGGGCAGTTATGGAAGGGATTGTGTACAGACTCCATTCTGTCGTGAACGCCCTCGAGGAGCTTGCCGGTCCTGCCTTCGAGATCAGAGCCTCCGGTGGCTTCGCCCGCTCAAGCTTGTGGCGACAAATGCTGGCTGACGTCATGGATAAACCTGTTACGGTAATGGCCTCGGTAGAGAGCTCCGGGCTTGGGGCAGCCTACATAGGGTTTTGGGCCATGGGGGAATTTCCTGATCTCTTTGGGGTTAAGGATTGGGTCCAGTGTAACGAGAGACATACCAGTGACCAAGAATGCCACAGCACGTACAAAGAATTAACCGATATTTATGAACGCGTCTATCATCAGCTTTCTGGTGAATTTGATGCAATCGCCGAATACCAACAGCGAGCACAGAAGAATACTAAATTGAATAATCAAATCTGAAAGGGTGGTTATGATG
>JAIMBU010000814.1 GCA_023511325.1 Gorillibacterium sp. | reverse complement strand
TGTCATAAGTGTTAGCCGTGTGCAACATTTAGATAATTATAATTGATCGACTCTATTTTGTAAATATAATTATATTGTTATTATTATTGTTAAGCTTAAAATAAAGAATAATACGCAATAAAAAAAGACCGTTTGGCGCTTCTGCGTCCAATTGGTCCATGTACAGCTAGTTAACTTTCCCTACTTGATTTGAGCTAAGGATATTGCCGAATCTTGATTGTAGTTTGAGCACAGTGATCCTCAATCCTGGGACAGCCTCCCCGTCCATGCAAGGAGTCCACCTGTCAGGTTAACGACATTGAATCCCTTTTCGCTTAGTAACTCGCACGCTAGTCCGGATCGTCTACCGCTTCTACAAACGATAATGGTCTCCCGTTTTGGATCCAGCTTATGATGACCGGCCATCAATTGTCCTAATGGGATATGTTTAGATCCAGCTATATGCCCTGCAGCCCATTCATCCGGTTCACGCACATCGACGATAAGAACAGATTCACTTTTCTTTAACCGTTTAGATAGTTCCCGGGGCGTTATTTCTTTGGATCCTTGAAGGGCCATTCTGATCTCTCCTTATGATCAATTTCAGCTTTAAACGGCAGCTTCTTAACGGCTTTTCACAAGTAACTCAATTGCTTCGTTGATAAGCTTACTCGTATCTTTACCAGCCATCTGTTGTTCCAATATGCACTGCTGCAGGTTCTCTGCGACGATTTGTGCCATTGCATGATCAGAAGCGTTTCTAACCGCTGACAGTTGACTTACGACTTCTTTACAGGGTTTACCTTCTTCCATTAAGCGCAGGGACGCCTCGTTTGTCAAATGGACTCAACCTTCCTTAACAGTGATAGCCCAAGGCTATTACCCTTTCGGGTTACCGTGGTCCATCAGACTACGTATTGTTTCTGCGATCGCTAGCTCGTGAGGCGTCCAAGTGAGTGGTCCGATCTTACGCTCATATTTCTCACCGCTTAATACGAACGGCTCCTCGGTGAGATAAAACATCTCTACGACCTCCTTCATCACGGGATTAAACAATCCCGCCAGCGACAAAGTCAAACGTCCCATTGGAATGACCATCTTGCGTTTCCCACTCGCCTTCTGGGCAATTTGCACTATTTCGCGACCTGAGATCAAGCGTGGACCAGGAATATGCCAATTCTGCCCGTAGGATTCATCATGCTCAGCGATTTCCACGATCATTCGAGCCGCATCAGGTAGGTATACATACTCACGTGGGGTTTTCATATTCCCAATGAACGCAGTCGGCTTGCCAGCAGCGATCGCTTCCATCGTTACGTTGAGGTAGGAAGCTTGCGCAGAAGGTCCGTAGTAGTCCGGTAGACGGACAATAAGTGGCTTCGCCCTGCTCCAACGTGGACTGAAGATCAGTTCCTCATAAGCTAACCGTACCTTCCCCTTGCGGGTGTGTGGCTGCTTAGGATGCTCCTCAGTCGCCTTATCCATCGTCCTTCTGCCATATGGATAAATACCATCCGCAATAACGACCTTGGCCCCTAAGTGCTCTGCGGCTATCATCACAGCTTCCCCTAACGGCAGAAGCTTCGCCTGCATTTCGTGATAAGGAATATTAGCGCAGTGAAAGATAACATCAGCTTCACCAGCAGCTTTGATAATATCCTCTGAGTTAAATGCATTCCCCGTCACAAGGTGCAGTAACGATGGATTCCCTAGTTCCTGCTTAAGAGCTTCCAGCTTGCTCATTGACCGTCCAAACGCTATCGTTTCAATGCCTCTACTGACCAATTCCGCTGTTAACGGATTTCCTACTCCACCAGTCGCACCCAATACGATTGCCTTTTTCATCTTCGCCAGCTCCTTCTCAATTTGTGATTGATTGACCAATCATTGAATAATAAAATTTTTCATTATCCTCTATATTTTTATCATTAAATCAGGCATATCCATCGCCATCGACACATTACACAGCATTCCTCTAGCTAAGAAATTGGCTGTTCGCTCATTCGGATGCGCAATTTCCGCCTGTTCAAAAGCATGGTGAACAAGCTGTTGTACCTTACTCATCCCCTGCTGCATGACAGCTCGGATTGGGGCTTCCTGAATGGTCTGTGCTTGCATTTGCAGCAAAATCTCATTGCGATGCGAGGTCATAATCTGTTCGTATGCGCGGATAAAGCCAACTTCCAGTTGCTCAGGTAGAGCTGTATCAATTACCTGTTGAAAGGCCAGCATGATTCGTTGCCAAGATACCTCTAATGATTCTACAAGCAAAGACTCCTTAGTAAAGAAGCGATAGACGTAAGGCTGCGAAATGGCTGCACGCTCCGCTACCTGCGCCGTGGTTGCCCGATAATAGCCAATTTCTGCAAACAC
>JAIMBU010000813.1 GCA_023511325.1 Gorillibacterium sp. | reverse complement strand
GCGCAAGGTTAGATAATAGGAAGCTTCCACAGTGAAGCTCATCATGACAATAACAGTTGCCCCCAGAATAATGATTCCCGACAAGATGCGGACCGCTCGTTCTCCATAAAAATGGTTATGGTATGTATGCAGTACGACCAAAACAAGCATTGTCTTCATCAACGAGAAAACAGCCATCGAGCCAAACTCCCGCCACGGTACAATTGACGAATGACCACGTTTGACGGATTCAGCTATGATCGTGAAGCACATTAATTCTGTTGCCAGCATCATGCCCACGAACAGCAGAACTAGAATGCCGATAAAACAGCCTTTGAGCCTACTGTATGGGGAAGTAAATAACGTGGGTTCTTGGGAAAACCACTCTAGATGCAGATGTGCGTCAAGCGCATTGCGCAAAAGATCAATTCCATCCGCGATCGTGACGGTTTTCTTCTCGCTGAACAGTTCCAAAAGCTCTGCCTCGTAGCGGTCTCTCCAGACTTTAGGATAGAGGGAAAGCAGCACACGTAGTAGTCTCATAATAGTCCCAGCCTGCGTGATCCGTAAGCAATCACGTTTTTCATACTTTCCATCTGGCTTTGAATAATCTGAACTCCTTCACCGGTAATGGTGTAGGGGACTCGTCTGTCGTTTGCGGGAAGCGGTTCAATTAAACGTTGCTTTTCCAACCTGGCAATGGCACCATACAGTGTTCCTGGTCCCAGGTCCACCTCAAAGCTGCTCCTGATATCCTCCATAATGGCGTAGCCATGCTTGTTGCCACCTAATAAACTGAGCAAAATCAGAACAGAGGGATCTTTATATTTGCCCATGTCTTCTAAATTCATTTTTATTCCTCCTCGCTATTACGTTCTGCGTAGCAACGTACAACGTAATAGTAACACTAAACGTGCTTGCCAGCAAGAACTTCACTACCGATAGCACTACCAATAGCAATCTTAAGAAAGACTGATATTTATCCACTATGCTTTGTTCACATATTTACTTATTTGCCGAATTCATTTATAATTCGGTTACCTTATCGGTTTAGTCCGATATTAAGCTAAACAGTTTTGATTAAATGGTCTAATAATGGGCGACAACCAAGTGATTATGAATCGCCGTAAATTTTAAGGAGGTTTTACTATGAACAGCCCTACTCTTATATCCCTTGATGCTAAGGACAAGTTACTGGGGGAGTTGCTTCGATCAATGGGAAGCGCACTCATCGCTTTTTCCGGCGGTGTAGACAGTACCTTTCTCCTCAAGCGGGCTAAACAAGAATTAGGTGATCGAGTCACAGCGATTACGGCTGCCTCAGAAACATTCCCGACCCGCGAGTTTGATGCTGCCGTTAAACTCGCTGCTGAGATTGGCGTACGGCATCTGCAGACAGAAATTAGCGAACTTGACAACCAAAGCTTTGTCGACAACAATCCCGACCGATGTTATCACTGCAAAAAAGGACTTTACGGCCTTTTGAAACGATTAGCGAAAGAACATGAGCTGCCTTATGTTTTGGACGGCACAAATCTCGATGATCTGGGCGATTATCGTCCCGGACTTACCGCCAAAACGGAAGAAGGCGTGCGTAGCCCACTGCTTGAGGCCGGTATGACCAAAGAGGATATCCGGACATTATCGAAATCACTTGGGCTATCCACTTGGAACAAACCTTCGTTTGCTTGTCTATCCTCCCGCATTCCCTACGGTACACCGATCGAGCGAGCCAAAATCGATCAGCTCGATCAAGCTGAGCAATATCTGCTCGATCTTGGTTTTTATCAGGTTCGAGTCCGTCACCATGATGAAATCGCCCGCCTTGAACTTCTTCCGCAAGACATGGTGAAAGCCATTGAGCTTCACGCGGAGATCAGCGATAAATTGCAGAGCATAGGCTTCCGTTATGTAACCTTGGACCTGAAAGGATACCGTACAGGAAGCATGAACGAGATTTTCTCGAAAGCTGCAAAAGCATGAGCATGATGCACTGAATCTCGACATCATTAAAACAAGCCGGAGCGCCTATCCATTCAGCGCTCCGGCTTGTTTAAGTTAACCGCTCTGGCCATCACCTTTTATCTAAACGCGATATCATCGCCTGGGGCGAGAGCCGAGTTTTCTTTGATATGTGCGACTAACTCCTCTACGTGAACATAGGCGATCGCTACATAGGTATCCGCCGCCCCGTAATAGATTGCAATCCTACCCGTCGCTGCATCCTGTAAAGTAGCGCAAGGGAAGACCACATTTGCTACAAACCCTATAGCCTCATAATTCATCTCTGGAGTCAATAGATAATCCCTTGTCCGAAACAAGACCTTAGATGGCTCGGCTAAATCAAGGATCGCAGCACCCATGCTGTATACCAT
>JAIMBU010000812.1 GCA_023511325.1 Gorillibacterium sp. | reverse complement strand
ATTAGTTTCTTCTCCGCCTTGCTGATAACGATGCCATCCTTCAGCTTCAATAGCGGGATGCTATGGACTCCAGCCTTTGCGGCCTCATAAGAGACTGCAATATCCATCACATCGATGCAAGGTTCACCGATCCCGGCTGAGATCATGATACCGAACAATTCCTTCAGCATGGCCACTGATTTTCGCGTCAGATGATCGGCCCGAAAGGCCAGGTCCTCCGGATAACCGCCCGGCATAGTGTACACCGCAATCATCTCTCGGTCCAATTTTGGGCTCCCAAAGCAGAAGCATTGAAGATCTTTAACAGCAATCTCGCTCATCACATTAGCCACGGCAAAATGCAGCAGATCCATATCTTGGTTAAACCTGACTTTGCAGATATGCTCCAGATTGAGAATGCGCAGAACCACGGCACCAAAGTGATTCCCGGGAAGATCAGCGCCGATTAGTGGCAGTAGCGCTTCATTGGTCTGCTGCTTAAAGCTTCGCTCAATGATTGAAAGATAGATTTTCTCCTTTAGCTTAGGCAAGGACATATTGAGGGTAATATTCTTGTTAATAAAATCACTTTCGTTTCTTCGTTTAACCTCAAGCAGGTCAATGGCCTTACGTAAAGCTTGATTAAGATCCAATCGATTGATCGGCTTCAACAAATAATCGACTACCTTCGAGCGAATCGCTTGCCGAGTAAATTCAAAATCGTTATAGCCGCTAATTACGATAGCCAGCAAATTCGGATAGTCCTGCTCGACAATTTGGAGAAATTCGACGCCATCGATCTCAGGCATTTTCATGTCGACCAGCACTAGATCTATTTTCTCGCGCTGGAGCAGGGCAAGTCCAGATTTGCCATCCGTTGCTTCATGCAACTGATCAATGCCCAATTCCCCCCAACGACCCAATATGCGAATCGCTTCACGAACCGGCTCTTCATCGTCAATGATTAACAGGCTAAACATGACTGTTGCCTCCTCGCGGTATCATCATGAGCATCTTCGTTCCTGGTTGATCTGTGACAATCACGAGCTCTGAATCATCTCCATAGAGAAGCTTCAAACGGGTGTGTAGGTTCTTAAGCCCGATGTTCTCTTCCCCCCACTCATCCCATCCCACTTCAAAAGAGTTTTGTAGTTCCTTCAAACGCTTCTCTGGAATTCCTGGGCCGTTATCCTGAACGGAAATAACGGCGTGGGTAGGAGTGAGATGCGCCTGAATAACAATGAGGATTCCACCGGATACTTTCTCTAGCGCATGCTTGATCGAGTTTTCGACCAGCGTTTGAATCGATAGCTTGGGGATTTGTAGCTCCATGAGCGATTTTTCCCATTCGTATTCAACTTGGAGCCGACTGCCAAATCGCGCTTTTTGCAATGCTAAATACCGTTCAATGTGCTGAAGCTCTTCCTTAGCATGAACGATGTCGTTACCACTGATACAGTAACGCAAGGTCATCGCTAGAGCATCGACCATGTCTGCGATGTCAAACTCGCCACTCTTCAAGGCTTTTGTCGAAATAGCTTGCAATGCGTTATACAAAAAATGTGGATTGATTTGGGCTTCTAACGCCTTAAGAATTGCGTTCTTCTCGATCAGCTTCATCCGATATCGTTCATTAATCAGTTCGTTTGTCCGCTTCACCATCTGGTTGAAATGGCGAGTCAGAAAGGCGATTTCGTCTCTTCCCTTGACCTCCGCCTCTGCATCAAAGTCCCCTGCCGTAAACCTACTCATCTGATGTGTCAATCGCTTCACGGGCCGTGTAATTGCATTGGATATAAGGCTGACCAGAATAACAGAAAGCAGTAAAAAGGCAAGTCCGATGAGGATGCTCAGACTGAGTGTCTTTGTGGCGGTAGCGTAAATTTGGCTATACGGAATCGGCTTGACCAACGTCCAACCTTCCTGCTTACCCATGTTATAAACCACCAGATAGCGCTGTTTATCAACCGACCAAGTCAAGCGACCCTTCTGTTCCATATGGAGGGGATCAAGCAGATGCTCCTGTTGAATTCTCTGGTAAAAATCTGGATCATCCACATGAAAGGGCTGATTGTTCGCATCCAAAAACAACAGATGCTCGCCTTGATTAAAGGGAATATCCTTGATGATTTCGTCCTTAGCTGTGGGGGTGATGTAAAAGGATAGTACGGCCTTTGGCTCACGTGAGGCAATGGAACGCAGCACACGATGATAGGCCATAAAGCTATTCTTCGTATTAATGTTATAGCCGATCTCCGCACCCGGCATAACCAAGGATTGAAAGGCCCGGTTTTTACTGCTCGTCATTGCCTCTTGATACCACGATTCCTTGGGAATCGATTGATCGACGGTTATGCGAGTGGAGATGTTATAACC
>JAIMBU010000811.1 GCA_023511325.1 Gorillibacterium sp. | reverse complement strand
GCAAAGCTTCCGGCTACCGTTGATCAAGCGAAGCTAAAGAAGAGCTTTTTTGAAATCCTGATAGCGGTTGGTTCAATTTCATATAATCCAGAGGCGGCTCAGCTTGAGGCCATTCGGACGAATGCGGACTTCCGGGCAACGCTGCAAACGATTGCGACGGCTGGCGGAATAACGAAGCTTACGATCGATGACTTTCTCATGCTGATCTTTGGTGATGGTGGTGATATCAGAGGAGTCGAAGGGACAGTCCGTGATCTTGTAGCGGGTATGAACGCGAAGGAATTAGCGAATCTATTAAGTAGCAATAAGGGGTTGGATACGGTCAAAAGCTCAGCACTGGCAGCCGTCCTAGCGGATAAGAAGGTTTATTCGTTGAGCAAGGTACTGAATAATCTGGGTGTTAAACCGGCTAATATCGCTTCAATGCTACTTACATTTAATAAAAAACTAGAGCATGAAGAAAAGGCTATTACGGCATTGGATATCGCTTATATCCGTACTGTAACAGAAGTAACGGTGAAGATTACTGAGGACGGACGCCAGCATTTATATGGGTTAACGTTACTAGGTAAGGAGCTTCCTTCTTCTAGCCTGAAATGGAAAAAGCTATCTGGAAGCAAGGATGTCACGGTGGACTCAACTGGCAAAGTATCGCTTTCTAAGCGAGTACAGAAGGGGACAGCTGTGATTCAAGCAACGTTGGTTCATGCCTTCGGAGGGAGTCCAAGGGTTGTTTATGAACAGGAAGTAACGCTTGTTGCTGGCATCCTGCCTGATCCCGAAACGGAGGTTCAAGATATCCTCAAGTTGCTCCAAGTCACATTGACTGATATTAAAGCGCGGCTTAATGGTACAACAAGTGTTGTGGAGAAAGCACAGTTAATCGTGGAAGTTGCCCAAGCTGGAAACGATAGCTTCGAACAGATTAAAGACACTGATGCAACGAAAGCCATCAAGGACAAGGCAATCAATCATGGCAAAGACCAGGTTAAACAAACGATCAGCTTGATTATCCTAAAACTATTAAACTACTAAGCACAAGCCAGACTGCCCTTTTCCTAGAGAAGGAGGTCTGGCTTACTTTTTATCCAATCGATTCGGATGAAAGTGGGGTCAAGATGATGAATGGAAAAAGACGTATCAGAAAAGAAAGGCGCCGAAGCTTTCAAAAAATGGATGCCGTGGTTGTTATTTTAGCTGCGATTACAGTACTGTTAATTCTGGTCTGGGGCGGATTGTATTGGCGGTCGTCTGTGGGGGCAGGAGTGAACGTCAACCCTTCGGGGATCGGTGAGGTGGACAATTCTGCGGAGAAATCAACGGATGAACCGATGGGGAGTGCAGCAGGTGGTTTAGAGCCTCTGGAAGCAGCCACGCCGACTGAAGATCCACTCCTGAAGCCAGATCCAGATGCAGCAATTACAACGAAACCGGATGCAGTAACTTCAGCAAAGCCAAATGTAGCAACTTCAACGAAACCGAGTGCAACAGCTTCCACGAAGGTGAAACCATCAAGCACATTGGCACCAGATTCACCCAGTATGAATCAAACCGATCTAGCTGTAGCAAAAGTACAGAAATACGAACAAGAACTCATAAAGCTTCAAGTGAAGTATACAAAAGATATGCAGGTGATTTTTAGCGGGGCGGAGACAAGTATCCAGCAGCTCGATATGAATGCTCCCTCCGCTCTTCAGGTGTGGAATGAGAAGTTAACGAAGGAGATAACAGCTGCGGAATCCACATGTGATGGTGCATTCCAACAGCTACTCGGCAAGGCAGAGAACGACTCTGTATCTGCGAAGATTATTGAAGAATGGACGCAAAAGTACGACACTTTTAAGCTGAAGCTTCATGAGGAGTCAGAAGCGAGGCTGCGACTATTGATTGGAGGATAGAATAAGTCATTGATCCTTGGGGAAATTACGGTCACGGATGACCCGTTCAAGCAATAAACGAATCAAGTCCAAATCATCCTTCTCCAAGGGAACTCCATCCCAATGGAGTTGCTCGTAATTTAAATATTCTTTGGCGTTATGATTTAGTTCCACGGGTGGCTCTGCATAATCGGTTAGCCCTAGAAGATAATCCGTAGAAGTACGCAGCTTTCGTGATATCGAATGAATGGATTCTAAAGTTGGTTGACGGTAGCCCGATTCATATCCTGCATATGTACTCTTTGCAACACCAACGTAATCAGCCACTTCCTGCATTGTTAGTTTTCTCTTTTTGCGCAACTGCTTCAGTCGCTTCGCGAACATCCCTCTGGCACCCCTTCAAACCCTACTACTGTTTACCGATAAATGAGACCGTTTTATTCGTTACTAAATGTATCCATAATTATAGCATGTCTACTAA
>JAIMBU010000810.1 GCA_023511325.1 Gorillibacterium sp. | reverse complement strand
GCATAGTACGCTGAACAATCTGATCCATGGCGGTACGGGGAATAGCGATTATCGCGAGATGTATATGATTACGGATGAATATCTGCTTGAATGGAAGCAAGCCAATCAGGTGATTGAGGGTTTTATCAGGCAACGCAATGAATCTTGATCGTGATCGATTAAAAATTTATCATTTGTTTTCTTGAAATGTTGATCCATTATGATTATAATGGAATGGTTAAAGACATATGTGATAATACAGGTACATTTTTTGGAGGGGAAAGCATAATATGAAAGCAAGCTGGGAAAAAATAGAGAAAAATCAAGGTGTTCTTACCGTTGAAGTAGAGACGGAGCGAGTAACAGTAGCATTAGACAAGGCATTCAAGAAGGTTTCAACCAAGGTAAACATTCCTGGTTTCCGTAAAGGCAAGGTACCTCGGGCGATGTTTGAAGCTCGTTACGGAATCGAAAGTTTGTATCAAGATGCTTTGGATATTATTCTTCCTGAAGTTTATGTAGAAGCGATCGAGAGTGTTAATATCGAACCAATCGATCGTCCTGAGATTGATGTTCAGGAAATGGGTAAAGGACTGGTTCTGAAATTTACTGCCAAGGTTACGGTAAAGCCGGAAGTTGAACTGGGCGAGTACAAAGGCGTAGAAGTGGCCGCTGTCGTTGCTGAAGTAACAACTGAAGAAGTAGAAGCTGAACTGAGTCGTCTGCAAGAGCGTCATGCTGAACTTGCTATTGCTGAAGAAGGCGAAGCCGCTATTGACGGAGATACAGCAGTCATTGACTTCGAAGGTTTTGTTGATGATGTTCCTTTCGAAGGCGGTAAAGGTGAGAACCACGCCCTCGTACTTGGATCGAATAGCTTTATTCCTGGCTTTGAGGAGCAGGTTGTTGGTCTGAAGAAGGGCGAAGAGAAGGAAGTTAACGTCACTTTCCCTGAAGAGTATCATTCCGAAGAGTTAAAGGGTAAATCAGCTACATTCAAAGTGAAGCTAAATGAAATCAAACGTAAAAACCTTCCAGCATTGGATGACGAATTTGCTAAAGATGTCAGCGAATTCGATACATTGGAAGAATACAAAGCAGACGTTATTAAACGTTTGACTGAGCAAAAGGAACAAAACCTTAAGCGTGAGAAAGAAAACACGCTGATTGATCAGATTTCCGCAGCCGCACAAGTTGAAATTCCAGATATTATGGTTGACAACGAAGTGGAAAGCATGGTTAAGGAATTCGAGAATCGTCTGCAAGGCCAAGGAATGAACATGGAGCTTTATACTCAGTTCACTGGTCAAACAGAGGAAGTACTAAAAGGCCAAATGCGTGAAGAAGCAGCTAAACGTGTACTTAGCAATCTCGTACTCGAAGCAGTAGCTAAAGCAGAAGGCATTGAGTCCTCTGATGAGGAATTAAACGCAGAACTTGAGAAGCTTGCTGGAATCCACCAACGTTCTGTTGAAGAAATCACCACCATTTTCCAGAACAATGGCATGCTTGATAACATCAAGAGTGATCTAGTCATCCGCAAAACGGTTGACTTCCTGGTTGCCAACAGCAAAGAAGTCTAATCAAACATTGTTTTTTAGCAAAGGCGTCGCTAATCGACGCCTTTGTTTATAAAATACAGACGACAAGGTAGATTCACCGTTAATTTTGGGCAGACTGTTTAAAGACATAGCCTCAGGGTAAAAATGACAGTGACTATAAAACGTGGTACTATACAGTTGTTAAGAGTTATTTTAATTAAATGATTCTTTCTCTCCCGGTCAAATTCTCTGCGGCTTGCTGCGTAGAACAAGTTTTTCTGAAGGGAGATACCCCGCTCAAGGGGAGAATTCATTAAAGGGGTTGCTGTCTGATGAGTCTGATTCCCATGGTTGTAGAGCAAGAAGCGCGTGGAGAGCGGTCATATGACATTTATTCTCGTCTACTGAAAGATCGCATTGTTTTCATCGGTGATGAGATTGACGACAGCATGGCCAATTTGGTTATCGCCCAATTGTTATTTTTACAAGCGTCTGACCCAGAAAAGGATATCAGCATATATATTAATTCTCCAGGTGGATCTGTCACTGCGGGAATGGGTATCTATGATACCATGCAGTTCATTAAGCCAGATGTTTCAACCATCTGTGTAGGAATGGCTGCCAGTATGGCCTCTCTTCTATTAACTGGGGGAGCCAAAGGTAAACGCTTTGCACTTCCCAACAGCGAAGTGATGATTCACCAGCCACTTGGCGGCGTTCGTGGGCAAGCTACGGACATTAAGATTCATGCAGATTGGATTATCAAGACAAAGCAGAAGCTCAACCAGATTTATGTCACACATACAGGGCAACCTTATGAAAAAATCGAACGGGATACAGAC
>JAIMBU010000809.1 GCA_023511325.1 Gorillibacterium sp. | reverse complement strand
TACCGAAGTTTTCCTTACAGCCCTTAGTGGAGAATGCAATTGAACACGGTATCGAGCGATTGAAAACGGCGGGAAGCCTTCGCATCACAGGTGTTATTGAAGGTAATATTGCAATTTTAACCGTTATCGATAACGGAATTGGGTTGACGCAGGAGGAGCTAGTTGCGCTGCGCAGGTGGCTAGTCAGTGAGCAGCCTGTGGATGGTAGCGATAGCATCGGATTGATCAATGTGCGGCAACGCATCGCTTCCACCTTTGGTGAACAGTACGGTATCGAAATCGACAGCAACTATCGCGAGGAAACACGGGTGAGCTTGCGGATTCCTTACACGCATGGAGGAGAGACAGATGTATAACGTGCTGGTGGTGGATGATGAAGAGCTAATTACCGAAGGTATGGGAATGCTGATCGACTGGCAAAGGTACGGATTTAGGATTATGGCTACGGCTGGAGACGGGCAAACTGCACTTGAGATCATAAAATCCCAATCCATTGATCTATTGATCACGGATATTCGCATGCCGGAGATGGATGGGTTGCAGTTGATTGAGGCGGTTCGAGATGCAGGTATCCACCTGAGAATTGTCATCCTTAGTGGTTATGGCGACTTCCTCTATGCTAAAAAAGCGATTCAGTTTGGTGTCACTAGCTACCTGCTCAAGCCTGTTGAGGTAGAGGAGTTAATCGAATGTCTGAGTGAGTTGGGAAGAGAGTTAGATCAAGAAACGGCAAAGATATTTGATGAACGGCAAACCCAGAATATGGTCCGGGATAAAGTGCTGTTTGATTATGCGAGCGGGAGCATGAATGTCGGTGATTTGCCAAAACACAGTGACAAATTCGGTGTTATCCTGCAAACGCAGCAAGTGCAGAGTGCGCTGATTGAAATGACACATTTCCACCAATTGGTTCGAGAGCATATGTATGATGCGATGCTATATCGATATGGTCTGCGCAATATTGCCGAGGAAACGATCCAACAGCCAGGTTTTGGCTATGTATATGAAGAGGCTGATGGGATGATTGGTATTATTTTTCTTGGGGCTAAAAGTACGTGGGCAGAGAAGCTCAGTATGCTGACAAGCGTAAATATCGCTGCCAAAAAGTGGCTTAAACAGGAGGTCGTCATTGGACTTGGCGGAGTTGTAGCGACGCAGCAGGTGAAATTGAGCCGGAAGCAGGCTTTATATGCCTTGGAGGATAAATTCAAGGGAAGTGAACCGATCCGACTTTATGAACAGATGCAGGTACCAGATAGTCTTGTGTGGGACGTCCACTGGGACAGCGATACGCTCATGCTAAGATTGGAGGAAGGGGATCTTGCGAAGCTTGACGAGCAGGTAAGCGAGTTCATCCAGGAAGTAAACGAAAGACGTTTGCCGGTAGCCGTTATTAAGGGAACGATCTTTAGTCTATTCTCCAAGATTGGTCGTCTGATTAAGCGCTACGAGGATGACGCTGCTCCTTTTGTGGCGGAGCTGGAGCGGGAATTCCAAGCCTGCCTAGATCGAGGAGAGCCAACCTTCTCCGAGTGGTTTAGCGAATCCATGCGCAGAACCGGCAAGTATATCGTAGTATCCGCTAAGAAAAAAGAGCCCCACGTCATTCATGCCATTCTGGAGTTTATCGGCAATCATTATGCAGATAACCTGAGCTTGAAGCAGATCGCCGGTCTGTACTTCATCAATACAGCTTATCTAGGCCAATTGTTTAAGCAGAAAACAGGGCAGACCTTTAATGATTACTTGAACAAGACCCGGATTTCCTCGATAAAAAAGGCGCTGATTCAAAATCAATATGCGGGAATGGAAAGCATCAACCGGGCGGGGTTCAAAAATGTTGAGCATTTTTATAAGCAATTCAAACGCTATGAAGGCATGGCCTTTAGCGAGTACAAAGAGCGTGTTCACAATCTCAAAGAGGAGGAAATAAAATGAGTAAAATTATCAATTCAGTGGTTAAAAACCTAGGGAAAAAGTCATTTTCGAAACGAAGCTTTTTAAGAACGTAAGGAATAATTGCAACAGCAGAAACCAATACAATAAAATAATTTACATATGGGACAAATCCTTTCCCTAGCCTGAATTCATTATAAGTACTAACCAATGCCATAATAACAATTAAAATATTAACGATATGAGATACTAAAATGTGCTCGGAAACATCTTCCGTTCTTTTGTCAAGAGGATGCTTTTCGCCGAATATCTTCATAATGTCTTCTCCCTTGACTCCTTAACAAAATGGGGGGTAATTTTTACATTACCTCCCCAATGAATTATAACTATAAACCAATTTTTTTATTTCCGCAGGCTTTTGGGAAGCTCAGGTTGATACCAAATACCCCAACACATAGGCTTAATAA
>JAIMBU010000808.1 GCA_023511325.1 Gorillibacterium sp. | reverse complement strand
ATACCTGAAGTGGATAATTTGGATGTGCGTGGAGAGTTTACGTGAGGCTGTCCCAAAAAGGGTAGTCCCACTGAGCATATTCCAAAATCAAACACAAAAGTCCTCCAAGACCACGATAAAAGTGGAACCAGAGGACTTTTTATCTAAACAATTAACATTCAAAGTGGGGCTAGCAAAAGCCAAGAACTACTTTTGGTATAGCCCCCCGAAACCAACAGGCAAATTCGAGAGCCTAAGCGCAATCATGCTTTTTTGACTTCCAAACCGCATACACTTAGGACAAACTCAACAAACATCGCATTGGACCAGGAAAACCATTCTCGCGTATACTCATCAGGATTATTCTTGTTAAAGCCTTCATGAACGAAATGAGTTCCCGCATCTGTTCGTTCAAACATATCCAATAGTTCATTTTTCTCAGACTCATCTGTAGCCGTTATGCCTTGAATGGAAAGAGCGATATGCCAGATGTAATCGACTGGCGTGTGTGGACTTCCAATTCCTTTGGCAAACTTGCCTTCATAATAATAAGGGTTCCGCTCACTCAGCAGCATCTTCCGTGTATTTAAATAGATTGGATCATCCTGCTTGCAGTAATCAAGATAAGGAAGGGCAATTAAGCTGGGCACATTCGCATCATCCATGATATGGACCTGTCCTAACCCATCAACCTCATATGCATATACCGCACCAAACTCATCGTCCTGAATGACCGCATATTGCTCAATCCCTTGCTCAATCTCAAGTCGGAGCGAAAAAATTTCCTGACCCAAACCTTTGTCCAGCAGGAATTCAGCATTAATCTCCTCGAGATATCTTAATACCACAACTGCGAACATATTGGAGGGCACCAGATATCCGTATTTGCAGGCATCATCGCTTGGGCGGAAGCCAGACCAGGTCATCCCGGTATAGGCTACCTCACTACCTTTTCCCTCTCGTCCCAGCGTATCCGTTGCAGGACAATGCTCTCGCTCAAAGCTGTAGCTGGACTTTTCCCTATGGTATTGTTCGGTCCGCCAGGTCTTGACGATTAACTGAACGGCTTTTTCAAAGTCACGGTTGAAATGTTCGGTTTTCCCTGTATTCTTCCAATATAAATAGGCAAGTTGAATGGGGTAACATAAGGAATCAATTTCATATTTACGCTCCCAAATCCACCCGGACATTTCAGTTAGATCCTTCTGATGGCCTTGATGATTATCGAATTCATTGAAAGCATTCGCATAAGGATCTCTGGCAATAGCCTGATATTGGGTTTGTAGAACCCCTTCAATCACCTTCTGCAAATCAGTATCTTGTCTGGCTAATATTAAATAAGGTCTAAGCTGGTTGACCGAATCCCTCAGCCACATCGCTGGAATATCGCCAGTCAGCATGAATACTGTTCCATCATCATGTCGATGAATGGTGGTTTCAAGTGTGTTCTGGTAACAGTTTTTAAACATTTGAATGATTTTGGGGCGATCCTTCATTTTCTTATTCACCAATTGAATAATCTCATTTTCAGTAAGGGCAGGCATTGCTTCAACCTCCTATCTCTATACAGCTTGTTTTTAATTGGTGATCATTTCTATCAACGGCTATCAGCCTTACTCTTTAACTGAACCCAAGACGATCCCATGAATTAAATAGCGCTGAAGGAAGGGATAGATTAAAAGAATGGGAATCATCGATACCAGAATTTTAGCAGAGTTTAGGGTGGTATTGGAGATTTTGTTGTATTGCTGAAGCTGCTCAACCGTGAGATTCTGCATTTGATCCCGAGTCAGACTAAGCTGCTGGAGATAGGTTTGCAGAGGAATTTTCGTACTGTCGTTAATTAACACGATCCCGTCGAAGAAATTGTTCCAGTGACCTACGATCACGAACAAGGTAATGGTAGCCAAGCTCGGTAAGGAAACGGGGAGAAAAATCTTGATGAGGATTCTCAGCGGTCCTGCCCCATCCATAAAAGCCGCCTCTTCTAGCTCCTTCGGAATTCCCTTAAAGAAATTCATCAACAGAATGACATTGAATATGGGGACAGCCCCAGGCAATACCAATGCCCAAATGGAATTAATCAGCCCTAATTTACTGATAACCATGTACCAGGGAACAATTCCACCGCTGAATAACATCGTAAAAACAATGATCCACATGTATATATTTCTTGATTTAAACTGGGAGATGCTCCGGGAAAGCGGATAGGCCATGAGAATAGTTAGAATCATATTAAGCGCACCCCCAAGGATCACACGCTTAACGGATACCAGAAAAGCACTCCAGAATTTAGTGTCATTTAATATTTTCTCATAGGAAGAGAAATTAATATCAACAGGGAGAAAATAGACATGGCCAGCATTGACAGCTGCACTGCTACTAAT
>JAIMBU010000807.1 GCA_023511325.1 Gorillibacterium sp. | reverse complement strand
TAGCCAATCTCTATGTCAACATAAAATGTATGTTCTGTTTTAAGTCCAGACGATAACTTTAGGGTGGTATAATTCTTATATGGTTTTTGGAAATACCTTCTCCTGTTTTCTCCAGGCACCCAATAATCCGTATCATTCGCTTTATGTTCTTGTCCTTGCTTTGCTGTCGTTGCCGCCAAACCAGGGATGGCGACAACGCAAAGGAAAACCAAGCGAATGAAATGGCCCCAAAGGCGATTGGCCTCTTACTCCGCATGAAAGGATGCACCGCGTCTGTTTGTGGATGGAGCAGCAAAGCACACGATTCCATTCAACAAGTAACTGACCCGACTACCTTGCTGTGGCTGATTACGGGGTTCTTGCAACCATTTTCAGCCAGTTCTTGTTTGCAAGCTGTTTGCAAAGAAACCCAAGAAGGGCTGTAACAGGTCATCAACCATCCACTTGTCACAGCCCTTCGACCCTCGACCCAGACAGGTGCTCTTACTCTTCTCCCGTTGCAATGGGCGCATGCTCGTAAGTTATCCAGTCACTCCAGCTACCTGCATATAACTTGACGTTGGGATAACCGGCATCCTTAAGCGCCAATACGTTCGGGCAGGCGGTGACGCCGGAGCCGCAGTAGACGATAATTTCCTTATCCTCGGAGAGATCGGCAAATCTATCGCGTTGTTCGTGCGAAGGCTTCCAGTGGCCACTCTCGTCCATGCTTTCTTTCCAGAAATGATTCAAGGCGCTTGGGATGTGTCCCGCTATCGGATCGATCGTTTCCTCCCGGCCTGCATAGCGATTCGGATCGCGTGAATCGATCATGACCGTGCCTTTTGTACCCAGCTTGGCCAAAACCTCACTGCGGGTGACCAGCCAGCCTTCCTGAATATGAGGGATGAATTGTTCTGCTTTGACAGAATGAATATCGCTCGTTAACGCATAGCCTGCTTGTTCCCATGCGGAGAAGCCCTGATCCATCACCACCGTATGCCGATGCCCATAGTAACGAAGCAGCCACCAGAAGCGGCAAGCCATCGCTCCACCCTGGTCATCATAAGCAATGATTCGTTTCGTTGCTCCAATTCCAGCAGCGCCAAGTTTAGCTATGAAGCTAGCCGCCTCCGGCAGCGGATGCCTGCCCCCATGCTCCGTCACTGAGGAGGACAAGTCCTCTTCCAAATCAAAATAGACCGCTCCGGGCAGATGACTGGTCTCGTAGGCCGCGCGTCCTGCTCCCTGCTGTCCTAATACGAATCTACAATCCACTAATACAACATCGGGATGGTTCATATGTTCTTTTACCCATTGCATGCTTACGATGGAGGACATAAGGTTCCCTGCCTTTTTTTCTTCTATTATATAACGGCAAACCGAACCGATTCTACCCTTATTTGATTTTTCACTTTGAATGCCTTTAGTAAAGGTCTATTATCCTTTAAGTTGTGACCAATGATATAGTTGAGTCTTAAAACTTTCGCTAAAATATACGGATAAGTAGGTTTGTTTTCAAAAAATTTGTAGATTGGTGGCGAAAATCGTGATTTCATGGAGAGAAGATTTAAACATCGGTGTTCCAGCTGTAGATACTCAACATCAAGAGCTTGTACGAATTTTGAATGATTTTTTAGCTGCCTGCACACAGCAAAAAGGCAAAGATAAAATTGTTGAGACTTTAGAATTTCTTGTAAGCTATACCATTACCCACTTTCACGATGAAGAACAAATCATGATCCGAACTAAGTTTCCTGATTATGAAGCCCATAAACTAGAGCATGAACGTTTTGTTCAAGATATTTCGACGATTAAGCGCCAGGTTGAAGACCAAGGCGTCTCTGTGCTAACAACTATTAAAATCAACCGGACACTTGTGGATTGGCTCATCAACCATATCCAGAAGAATGACCAGCTTCTCGGTTCTTACATTAAATCGCTTGATGTCTAACTTCGTCCACCCCCTTTTTATTGTTCCTCTCTCTGAAGATTTTGCTCGTGAGGTATGCGGCTGGCGCTATCCACCCCCATATGAACTCTACTCCTGGCCTGATTGGGATCAAATGGTGTTGGACGGTTATGAATTTGCAGATTCAACCATCCGGGCTGAGCAATATCGCGGGGTTGTTGATGAGACCGGGGAAAGGATTGGCTTTTTGCAATTTTTTCCGCTAGAGGGCGTTACTCGTCTGGGTATGGGTTTACGTCCAGACCTCTGTGGGAAGGGCCTTGGTGCTGTTATGGCACGGAAAGCTGCTGAAGAAGCACGGCTCATTCGCCCTGGTTGTCGGGTTGACCTTGAGGTACTGATTTGGAACGATCGTGCGCGGAAGGCCTATTTAAAAGCTGGATTCATTATTGACGACGATTACGAACGATCTACACCAACAG
>JAIMBU010000806.1 GCA_023511325.1 Gorillibacterium sp. | reverse complement strand
TCAGCGTTATCATCAAATCGATGTCGGCGGCGGCCGTGCTTTTATTGGCATTTGTCACAACGATGAATGTCTCGCCAGCTTTTGCCGAAACGGTAATGAATCGGCTTCCTTTGTTATCTGCCCTTGTGATTGTATCCGATCAGGATAAAGGATTGGATATGGCGATTAAAAACGACTATGTTTACCAGAATTTTACCCAGGCAACTGACAATGGGATAACTTTCACGGTTCAAGACATTATTGCTGATGAGAAGAAAATTACATTTTCCTACAAGCTGACCATTCAGGAGGGGCACGATAACTTCACAAATTTAAGCGCACGGAGAATTCTTGTCAAATTTAACGGCAAGGAAGAACAGGTGCAATCCTCCTATCAGCGTGACAACCCGCAATTTGCTGAATCCAAAACAATTGAGGGAACGGCCACTTTGAATTGGGACCTGGATAAGGAATCCATGCCAGATAAAATTGTCATTTACGCAGACGAGATCGATGACTATGCTTTTTTCTTCAAAAAGGGGCCACAGGTGATTACAGAGGCCGAGAAAGAAATGGTTGAGTACAAACAGCATGGCCGAGCTCCATTTACGGTTACAGGCAATTGGTCTGTAGAGCTTGATTTAAGCGCCATGAAGACTTTATCCACCCGAATATTTAAAGATATTACTTTCAAAACAGAAACCGCTACTACCGTTACTTTGAAGAGTGTTGAAATCGCACCCACACTGGTAAAGATCATTATGGATGGGGGGGCTGAGATGAATGATTTAATCCGCCTTTCAGATAAAATTCAGGTTATGGCACATCTTGAGGATGGAAATGGTGTCTTCTATCAAGCTAGCTCATTTGGAGGCATACGTGGAAGTGATTATACTGTATTTTATTTTGAAAGCAGCTACTTCTCCAAGTCCAAGGATTTATACTTTGTCCTGGATGAGAATTATGGCTCTCTGGATCACAAGTCGACTCGAGTGAAGCTTCCCCGACAATATTAAAATCCGCAGCAACAGGAAGGCGTGACTTCACTAGCATCTAAAGTGTATAATAGAAACTTACATGTAGGACACGCTAAAAGACGAATAGTCACATTTTGCCAAGATGATTGAACTAAAAGGGGATTGGATCGTTTGGAAAAACAAGAAATAAAAAACGAGTTGCCGCCAAATTATGAGGAGTTAAAAAAAGCCGCTAACCGAACGTCTAATTGGAGAGAACGTTTAGCTGCAGTTGAAGCGTTAGGTCAGTGGAACCATAAACAAACCATCGACATTTTAACTCGACTCATGACGACAGATGCTGTGTATAAGGTTCAAGAAGCCGCTTTCTTTAAGCTTCAAGCATTTGGTGAAGATGTTAAGAAACCGTCAACAGATAAAGGTGATTTGATCAAAGGCGTAACTAAAATCTTAGTGAGAATTAAGAAAAGCTTGCCAGAGACTCATACGTTTGAAGACTTCAAAGAGAAGTTGAAGAAGATGAGAGTCGATGTCTATGATACCTATGAAGGCGAAAAGGGCGATGATTTTGATCAGTGGCTCAAGGGCATGTGGGAAAAACCGTCGAGAAAATAGTACCCCGCGCACGAATCCATGATAAGTACCGGCCAAGTGCTGGTGCTTTTTCTTTGGTTTCAAGTATCGATAAGCTTTGAAATATGAAGCTATTTGATGAATTCCAGCGTTATTTAAATTAAAAATGAGTTTATTAACAAGAGGAATCCGTTTTTGACGTTTTTCTTGATTATTTGGTCCATTCTCTGTATAATCATCCTTGTTCAATTTTCAACAAGAATTTAAACTTGGAGGTTATGCTATTTTGGGAAAAGCTTTAATTATTGGCGCTGGTGGCGTTTCTAGTGTGGTTGTGCACAAATGCTGCCAGAATCCGGATGTTTTTGAGGAGATTTGTATAGCAAGTAGAACTGTCGCCAAATGCGACGCTCTTAAAAACAAACTGGCCGGAGGCCGTACGATTATTCATACGGCTCAGCTTGATGCTGATAATACAGACATGGTTATTGATCTAATTAAGAGCTTTGGGCCTGACGTTGTGATCAATGTTGCCCTACCTTATCAGGATCTGACCATTATGGATGCCTGCTTGGCAACAGGTGTTCATTATGTGGATACGGCTAATTATGAGCCGCTTGACACACCCAAATTTGAATACAAATGGCAATGGGAATATCGCGAGCGCTTTGAGAAGGCGGGAATTACCGCATTACTAGGCAGCGGCTTTGATCCCGGTGTCACTGGTGTTTTTGTAGCATACGCCCAGAAACATCATTTTGACGAAATCCACTCCATTGATATTGTCGACGCTAATGCTGGCGACCATGGATATGCTTTCGCAACCAATTTTAATCCGGAAATT
>JAIMBU010000080.1 GCA_023511325.1 Gorillibacterium sp. | reverse complement strand
CTGTATAATAGAAAGAACCGTTCTCTTTTGTAGAACGGAGTGACGATCTGGATGACTTGCGGATTATTGGCTAGTCTTTCTGTATAACGCTTTATAAGCAGTAAAACCCGCGTAATGTACAAACTGTCAGTGATAAAAGGTTGACAACACCTATGCGGTACGGATATAATTATTTTTGTTTGTTTGGAGTGATGGATAATGCATATTAACATTAAAAACTTGGTTACCAAAGAACAAACGGCACAGCTTCATGAGTCTATGGATCTGTCTGATCTTCTTGGCGATCGCGTGGACCTCGTTGCTTTTGGTACCTTGGAAGCGGATCTACAGGTTGTATCGGAGCTTGGAATTGTCGAAGTAGTGGGCTTTTTAACACTTCCGGTTACATTGCTTTGCTCACGTTGTCTTAATCAAGTGCAACAGACGCTTACCATTCGATTTCGTGAGCGGTTTACTAAAGTAGCTACCGAAGACAATGATGACAGCGACCTACACATCGTGAAGGAAGATCCTGTGGATCTGAAGCCATTCGTGGAGGAAGCCGTTTGGATGGCGTTGCCTTACATTCCGCTTTGCAGCGAGGATTGCAAGGGAATTTGTCCGGATTGCGGTGTTAACCGCAATGAGCAAGACTGCAGCTGCAAGCAGGAAAAACTCGACCCCCGTCTCGCGGGCTTGGCCGACCTTTTTAAAGAATAACAAGAAAACCGTAATGGTTTTTGAATGATGGCAAGGAGGTGGGAAGAATGGCAGTACCACAAAGGAGAACATCCAAAACGCGCCGTGACAAGCGCCGGACTCACTTCAAGCTGGTAGTTCCGGGCATGGTCAAATGCGATCAATGCGGAGAACTCAAGCTCGCTCACCGCGTATGCAAAGTGTGCGGTTCTTACAAAGGCGTTGAAGTTATCAAGCAATAATTGAGGAGAGGTAGTACTTCATCTTTGGTGGGGTGCTATTTTTTTTGCCAGTCTATAGCGATTTTTCTTTTCCTGCTTTCTTTTTTTGACCATCTTTTATATACTAGTCATAGGACCAGGTGTTAAGAATAAAGTGGCTTCTCAAATGATAATGAAGGCGGGTGCCGGTTATCGAACGATTGCCCAAGCGCGAGCGTCAGCGGCGGCTCGTCCAATATATCACAGAAAACCCTTTTGTAACTGACGATGAATTGACGGGACGTTACGGTGTAAGTATTCAGACCGTGCGCCTGGATCGATTAGAGCTCGGTATTCCCGAACTACGGGAACGGATCAAAACGATGGCGGCGCGTTCATTCGATCAGGTACGCTCCCTTTCCCCGGATGAGGTAATTGGTGAGGTCATCGATTTACAGCTCGACAAGAGCGGAATCTCTCTGTTCGAAGTGAAAGCTGAGCATGTTTTTTCTCGGAGTGGAATTGCCCGAGGGCATCATATATTCGCGCAGGCCAACTCCCTTGCCATTGCAGTGATCAATGACGAGATTGCGCTTACGGCTTCCGCAGACATTCGGTTTATCCGGTCCGTCCACCTAGGTGAGAAATGTGTGGCCAAAGCCAATGTGCAGCGGAACTCCCGAGGGAATGCTAAGGTGGATATCATCACTAAGGTTGGTTCGGAGGCTGTATTTCAAGGGCAGTTTATGATTTATCATTCCCATAATATTGGATAAAAGGGGTTGATCTCATGCGGATCGCAATTGATGCAATGGGTGGCGATAATGCACCAGAAGCAGTGGTAGAAGGTGCACTGATGGCGGCTAGAGCTTGGCCGGATACAGAAATTATCCTCGTTGGTAAAGTCTCACGGATTGAAGCATTACTTCGTGATAAACCGAGTAATCTGACCCTAGTGGGAGCAGAGGATATGATCACCTCCCATGATGAGCCCGTGAAGGCTGTTCGTAATAAGAAGGATTCATCCATGGTAGTTGCAGCGAGGCTCGTTCGCGAGGAGAAGGCAGATGCCTTTATTTCAGCTGGTAATTCCGGCGCTCTTCTAGCATCAGGATTGCTTATTGTTGGACGTGTGCCTGGAATTGATCGACCGGCGCTTGCTCCGATGATTCCGACAATCGATGGTGTAGGAACACTTGCACTTGATGTCGGAGCCAATATGGACGTCAAACCAGAAAACCTGCTGCAGTTTGCTTTGATGGGAAGCATTTATCGTTCAAAGGTAGATGGAATGGCTTCTCCGCGCGTGGGTCTGCTTAACGTCGGCACCGAAGAATCCAAGGGCAATGATCTGACTAAAGCAGCTTATCCGCTCCTCAAAGAAGCTCCGATTCATTTTGTCGGCAACGTCGAGGCACGAGATGTACTGGCTGGTGAGTGCGATGTGCTTGTATGCGATGGCTTTGCCGGTAACATCTTGCTCAAAACGTTAGAAGGTACAGCGGGTACGATGTTTAAGATGCTGAAGCAACAGTTTACCAAGTCAACTATGAGTAAGCTCGCCGCTGCGGTGCTCGCGCCAGGATTGAAGGAATTTAAGAAAAAGCTGGATTATACCGAGACTGGCGGAGCTCCCCTGCTTGGATTAAAGGGATTGGTTTTAAAAAGTCATGGTTCCTCTAATGCACTTGCGATCATGAACGCCGTTCGTCAAGCGAGAACCGCGTTATCGAATAAGCTAGTGGAATCCATATCAGCCGAAATCGGCAAGGAAAGAGAGTGAAGACGATGAGCCTCATACCGGTTGGAGTACTGGGAACAGGAAAGCATGTGCCTGAACGAGTGCTAACTAACTTTGACCTAGAAAAGATCGTGGATACGAATGACGAATGGATTCGCACCCGTACAGGAATTCGTGAACGGCGTATTGCTTCTGCAGAAGAGGCTGCATCTGATCTAGCCTTTCCAGCAGCCGAGCAGGCGCTAAAGAACGCGGGAATTACGGCCGCAGATCTCGATCTGATTATCGTTGCCACGGTCACACCGGATATGGCCTTCCCCTCGACAGCATGCATCCTTCAGGAGAGGCTAGGTGCGAAGAAAGCTGCTGCTTTCGACTTAATGGCAGCCTGTTCAGGCTTCATCTATGGTTTAGCTAATGCCACAAATTTCATCACACTTGGTACTTATAAATATGCACTGATTATCGGCGTTGAAGTGTTGTCCAAAATTACTGATTATACCGACCGCAATACCTGCATTCTCTTTGGTGATGGAGCAGGAGCCGTCGTTATTGGTGCAGTTCCAGAAGGCAGAGGATTTAAGTCCTTTGAAATCGGAGCCGATGGTACTGGTGGTCCGCTACTCAAACTCCATGCGGGTGGTTCACGTTGTCCATCGAGTGCGGAAACCATTGCACAAAAACAGCATTACATGTACATGGCTGGTGCGGAAGTATTCAAATTTGCTGTTCGCATCATGGGAAATGCAGCCGAAGAGGCGCTTCGCAAAGCAGGGCTAGTCAAGGAAGATATTGATCTGCTCATTCCGCATCAGGCGAATATCCGTATTATCAATTCTGCGTTGCACAAGTTGAACGTACCTGAGGACAAATGCATCATCAATCTAGATCGATATGGCAATGTGGGGGCAGCCTCGATTCCAATGGCTCTGGCGGAAGCGGCAGAAAGCGGTCGTCTGTCACCAGGCGATAGGATTGTCATGGTTGGATTTGGCGCCGGTCTCACTTGGGGAGCAAGCGTTCTCGTCTGGTAAGCTTGTGGACGCTTATTTCACTGGAGGAATTAAACTTGAGTAAACAAGCATTTGTATTTCCTGGACAAGGTGCGCAAGCTATAGGTATGGGGCGTGACGCCTACGAGGCTTCTGCGGAGGCACGAGCTGTATTTAATCAAGCCGATGAAGCGCTTGGCTTTAAGCTTAGCGATGTTATCTTTACCGGACCAGAAACAGAACTTAAGAAAACCTATAATACCCAGCCAGCGCTGTTAACAACAAGCCTTGCCCTTCTTGCAGCACTCCGGCAAAAAGGTGTCAAGGCAGACTTTGTCGCTGGGCACAGTCTTGGCGAATACAGTGCGCTGGTGGCGGCTGATGTGCTTTCCTTTGAGGATGCCGTTCGCACTGTGCGTAGACGTGGCGAATTAATGGAAGCAGCCGTACCTGCTGGTCTTGGAGCGATGGCAGCTGTTATTGGTGCAGAACGAGAAGCGTTAGCTGCCTTCTGCGCGACGCTGTCTGTGGAAGTGGGCATAGTAGAGCTTGCTAACGTGAATTGTCCTGGTCAGATCGTCATTTCTGGAACGCGGGAAGGCGTTCAAGCTGCGCAAGAACGTAGCAGCGAGATTGGAGCAAGGCGGATCATCCCCCTTGATGTGAGTGGTCCCTTTCATTCCTCACTTATGCGTCCAGCAGCGGAGCAGCTCTCAGAGGTACTAGCGGGTCTGAAGTTGCAAGCAGCCAATATTCCCGTAATCGCTAACGTCACAGCGGAGCAAGTTGTAGACCCGGAACAAATTCGGGAACTCTTGGTCCAACAAGTGTATTCGCCCGTACTTTGGGAGGATACCATCCGTCATTTAATCGCTCTGGGTGTAGATACCTTCATCGAGATCGGTCCTGGAGCTGTTCTTAGTGGACTCATTAAGAAGATCGATAAAACGGTGACGGTTAAATCGGTGAATAGTATGCAGGCGGTAGAATTGTTTTGCTGATTGCGAATAAGGTTATAGAGGAGGAATGCGCTATGCTCTCAGGCAAAACTGCGCTCGTCACCGGTGCTTCCCGGGGAATCGGTCGGGCTATCGCTGTTGTTCTTGCGGAAGCAGGAGCAGATGTAGTCGTTAACTACTCAGGAAGTGAAGATGCGGCAGTAGAGACGGTGAAGCTTATCGAAGGTTTTGGTCGGCGCGCCTTCGCTATTCGGGCGAATGTCGCTGACTTTGCTCAAGTGGAGGATATGATTAAACAGACGCTTGATGTCTTCGGTCACATTGACATTCTCGTGAACAATGCAGGCATTACTCGTGATAATCTGCTGATGCGGATGAAGGAAGAGGAATTTGACGAAGTAATTGCTGTCAACCTCAAAGGGGTATTTAACTGTTTAAAGGCAGTGACTCGTCCGATGATGAAACAGCGTTCAGGACGCATTGTCAATATTTCTTCTGTTGTAGGAGTTCTCGGTAATCCGGGTCAGGCCAACTATGTCGCAGCCAAAGCGGGTGTGATTGGATTGACCAAATCGGCGGCAAGGGAGCTAGCTAGCCGCAATATTACAGTCAACGCGGTTGCTCCTGGCTTTATTGTCACGGATATGACTGATAAGCTTCCAGAGGATGCGAAAGCCCAATTGATCAGCAGCATTCCACTTGCTAAGCTTGGTCAACCTGCAGATGTTGCCAGGGTCGTAAGGTTTCTCGTTTCAGACGATGCCGCCTATATAACCGGGCAAACGATTCATGTTGATGGTGGAATGTACATGTAGGATTGAACACTATGGTAATTTGTCTGGAATTTTCGTATAATACCATTTGAGGAGGTGAAACGGATGTCCGACGTTGTTGAACGCGTGAAGCGCATCGTTATCGACCGCCTTGGGGTGGAAGAGATTAAGGTTACCCAAGAAGCGTCTTTTAAAGATGATTTGGGTGCAGATTCCCTTGATGTGGTTGAGCTAGTTATGGAACTGGAAGATGAGTTCGATATAGAAATTTCTGATGAAGATGCTGAGAGAATTACGACTGTGGGAGAAGTAGTTAAATACATACAATCTCATACGTAAAATCTCCACAAAGTCCCGTTGCACTGTAACGGGACTTCTTCACCATATTCATTTTATAAAGCTGGACAAAAGAGGTGAGTGTTCATGGTAAGACGTGTCGTTGTTACGGGAATGGGGGTCTGTACCTCACTCGGCCAAGATCTAGATACGTTCTGGAGTAACCTGCAGGCAGGTCGTTCTGGTGTATCTTTAATTGAGAGCATGGACGTGAGTGAATATCCAACCCGAATTGCCGCTTCCATAAAGGATTTTGACCCAGAGGCGCTATTTGGGAGGAAAGAAGCACGGCGCATGGATCGTTTCGTTCAGTTTGCTGCTGCAGCAAGTTTGAAAGCGGTTGAGGATGCTGAATTGATCATCGGTGAGAATGTCGACGCCGAAGAGATCGGTGTTTACATCGGTTCTGGGATTGGTGGCTTATCCACTTTTGAAGAGCAGCATAGTATCTTGCTGGAGAAGGGACCGAAGCGAGTCAGTCCATTCTTCATTCCGATGATGATTGCCAATATGGGCTCTGGACAAGTATCCATCATGACCGGTGCTAAAGGGCCCAACAGCACAGCAGTAACCGCCTGTGCTACGGGAACTCACTCCATTGGAGATTCGTTCCGACTGATCGAGCGAGGCGAAGCGGACGTGATGATTTGTGGCGGTGCCGAGGCTGCCATCACACCGATGGGATTAGCGGGCTTTTGCTCGATGCGAGCCATGTCTACCCGCAACGATGATCCCACGAAAGCAAGCCGTCCGTTTGACATAGATCGCGATGGCTTTGTTATGGGTGAAGGGGCAGGTATTGTTATCCTTGAATCCTTGGAGCATGCCATTAATCGGGGTGCTAAGATTTACGCGGAGGTCGTTGGTTATGGCATGTGTGCAGATGCTCACCATATGACGGATCCCTCGCCAGGTGGCGAAGGTGCCGCACGCTCGATGAAGCGTGCGCTTAAAAGCGCTGGACTCGTACCTGAGGATATTGATTATATCAATGCTCATGGTACGTCCACGGGTGCAGGCGATAAAGGGGAGACGAATGCGGTCAAGTTGGCATTTGGAGACGCAGCCTACAAGGTAGCGATCAGTTCGACGAAATCCATGACAGGACACCTGCTTGGTGCCGCTGGCGGCATTGAGGCGATCATCTGCAGTCTGGTGCTCCGCGATGGAGTTATTCCACCGACGATAAATCTGGATAACCCAGATCCTGATTGCGATCTGGATTATGTTCCGGGACAAGCACGGAAGTCCGATGTTAAACTAGCCATGTCCAATTCCTTCGGCTTTGGCGGACATAACGCGACTATTATTATGAAAAAATACGAGGCATAACTATGAACCGTGATTTGAAACAGCTTCAAGAAAAACTAGGTATCTCTTTTCGTGATCCGATTATTCTGCGCCAGGCTTTTACCCATTCTTCCTTTGTGAACGAGAATCGTTCAGCAGGCGCCCGAGACAATGAGCGTCTGGAGTTTCTTGGAGATGCTGTGCTGGAGCTTACCGTGTCCGAATATTTATTTGACTCCCACCCTAATCGTACGGAGGGTGAACTGACCAAGCTGCGCGCTTCCATTGTTTGTGAGCCGTCACTTGTTGTGTTTGCTGAGCATTTAGGCTTTGGGCAATTCGTTCTTCTTGGCAAGGGGGAGGAGTTGACGGGTGGCCGTTCTAGACCCGCCCTGCTTGCTGATGTATTCGAAGCGTTCATCGGAGCATTGTACCTGGATCAAGGACTTGATGCTGTTCGGGATTTTCTGAAAAGTTGCATGTTCCCCAAAATAACAGGCGACGGGAAACCCCAAATTACGGATTATAAAACGCGATTGCAGGAGCATGTGCAGCAACACAGCTTAGGCATTCTCGAATATCGTATTGCCGATGAACGAGGTCCAGCGCACGAGAAGGAATTTGTCACTGAGGTGTATATGGATGGTGCTCTACTTGGCACGGGCACGGGTCGCTCCAAGAAGGAAGCCGAGCAACACGCTGCTGCCGGAGCGCTCGTTCGTTTAAATGTAGAGAGTGAATGAATTATCTCTTCGTAGCAAGTATACGGTACCTCTCCTTCCAAACGAATTCGTTCTACGCAGCAGGCTGCGGGGAATTCCACCCGGAGAGATAGAGTTAGTTCATTAAATGAGTCAATTGGAATGGACACCGTGTTCAGCTTCCTCAATCGGGAATGAACACGGTGTTTTTGTTTACATAATCAGAGTGGGCGAGACAATTCTGATATTTTCAATCTTTTATTCATAGGTGGAGCGCGGATATGGTACAATAAACGTTGTAATTTTGCCCAGAGGTGAGAAACATGTTTCTTAAACGCTTGGAGCTCACGGGCTTCAAATCTTTTGCTGACAAAACCGAATTAGAGTTCGTACAGGGTATTACTGCAGTTGTAGGCCCAAACGGTAGCGGCAAAAGCAATATATCAGATGGAATTCGCTGGGTTCTTGGTGAACAAAGCGCCCGCTCTCTGCGGGGAGGCAAGATGGAGGATATTATCTTTGCTGGAAGTGATTCCCGCAAAGCCGTTAACTTTGGAGAAGTATCGTTAACGTTAGATAATTCCGATCAAGCCCTTCCCCTCGGCTTTAGCGAGGTAACAGTTACCAGGCGCGTTCATCGGAGTGGTGACAGTGAATATTTAATCAATAAGCAAGCTTGCCGCCTGAAGGATATCACGGAGTTGTTCATGGACACCGGTATCGGTAAGGA
>JAIMBU010000805.1 GCA_023511325.1 Gorillibacterium sp. | reverse complement strand
GCCTTTAGCATATATTCCACATGATGATATTTATAAATGAATTCATGCTGACCATCCTCAAGAAGCCATAGCTCCGTATTGGGGTTCTGCTTATGTTTTTCATAGAAGCTGGTTATACTCCACACAGGTGCTACTTTATCTTTTTTACCATGAACAAAGAGCATTGGCATTTCATAGTTGTTGCTTTTCACTAAATTTATCGGAACTTCTTTAAGTTTATGACCGGTATATAATGGCGAGAGTAAGTTCAACATAAAGATTGAAGGCACGCGTGGTAAATACTTAATCTTCTGCTGTAAATTATGAAACATCGTGTCCGAATCGAGAATAAAGGTACTATCTAGTATCATCCCATTGATATCTTGGGAATCCTGCAAAGCCGCCTGAAGAGCAGTTCCTGCTCCCATAGAGAAACCCCAAATATATATTTGTTGATCGCCTAGCGCTTTCACGTATTGAATGGCACCGATGAGTTCCTGTGATTCTTCAATACCACCCGTTACATAACGACCAGATTGTACAGAGCTATAATCAAACATCAGAACGTTAAATCGGTCCTTGTTCAGCTCTTTCGCGATTTGGTAAAGAGGTACCCACACTTCTTCTCGATTGCCTCCGTACCCATGCGACAGAATAACTGTTTTCTGGGTTGTTCCAGGAATATACCAGCCATGTAATTCTACACTACCATCTTTACTGGCGAAGGCAACCTCGTTATAAGGGAGTCCGATCGCTCGTAATGGATTGGAGATAAGCGCGGGAACTGGCGGATTCTGAATATGGTATAGGAGATACGCGTAGAATCCAGTTACTGCGATTGTTAGAAGCAGGACTAGAGTGAGCATAAGCGCGAGGACAATCTTCAGCCTCTTGCTGACCCGCGAACGTAGGATAGGATGATTGATGTATGCGTTTTCACTAAAAGGTGCTGGAAAAGTGATTATTGATGCTTGTGCAGTACTCATGATTGATCATCCTTCCAGAGGGAGCAAACGAGGGTGCCCTTTAGCCTTTTATCATTCTGCTCTATATCCTTATTGTAAAGGGTTTTGAGGCCCGTATGGTTAAAGCAAATTTACATTTTCATTACAGAAAGATTACATAATACGCTGAAATTTCGATAGATTTGACATCTGGTGATGGGAGCGTTATAAACAGGGGAGGTTAACCAAGTAACGATTATCGATTCTGGGCTTCTTTTACCCATCCTATGGAGGAATTATCTAATGAATGAAGAGCAATTCAAACGTAATTTGGAGAAATATGCAGAGCTTACAGTCCATACAGGAATTAACATTCAAAAGAATCAAACCCTGGTCATCAACGCTTCTATCTCCGCTGTAGATTTCGTGCGCATTGCAGCACGCAAAGCCTATGAGGCAGGAGCCAAGAATGTTCATGTCGAATGGATCGACGATCAACTCACGCTCATCAAATACCTACATGCTCCAGAAGAAGCCTTCACGGAGTTCCCGTTGTGGAAAGCAGCTGGTTATACTGAGATGGCCAAAGATGATGCTGCCTTTCTTTATGTCCGGGCAACTGATCCAGATCTACTGAAGGATGTTGCACCTAGTCGCATTGCTACAGCTAACAAAACGGCTGCACATGCAAATCGTGAGTTTAGCGTGTTTACTCGTTCCAGCACGGTAAGCTGGACGATTGTCGCTGTTCCAAATCCAGAATGGGCGATCAAGATTTTCCCTAACGAGACCCCTGAGAAAGCCGTTGAGCTTCTCTGGGAGCAGATCTTTCATCTGACAAGATCAGATCGCGAAGACCCCGCTGCAGCCTGGGAGGAGCATTTAAACCGCTTAGAGAAGACTGTGCACTACCTCAACAAGAAGAAGTATCGTAAACTCCACTACACAGGAACTGGAACAGACCTGACAATCGGACTGCCGGAGCAGCATCTATGGATCGCTGCTGGTGAGAAGAATGGTAAGGGAGTTTCTTTTGTCGCCAATATCCCGACCGAGGAAGTGTTTACGTGCCCCAATCGAGATGAAGTCGATGGTGTCGTAAGCAGTACAAAACCGCTCAATTACGGCGGAAATCTCATTGAAAACTTCACTCTTACTTTTAAAGCAGGAAAGGTCATTGATATTAAGGCGGAGCAAGGCGAAGAAATTCTCAGGAATCTGATCGCTACGGACGAGGGTGCATCCCGCTTGGGAGAGGTTGCTCTCGTGCCCCATAAGTCACCGATTTCAGATTCCAATCTCATTTTTTACAATACTCTTTTCGATGAGAACGCATCTTGTCACCTAGCCGTGGGCTCGGCATTCCCTACCTGTATTGAAGGAGGGTCCACGATGTCCAAGGAGGAGCAAGAGAAGCACGGCCTCAACCATAGCTTAACTCATGTCGACT
>JAIMBU010000804.1 GCA_023511325.1 Gorillibacterium sp. | reverse complement strand
GTTATGAGAACATCTCATTTTGAGAAGAGGGAGTGGCTGATGGATGTCTTATCAGATTGGTAATCGAATCGTACTGAGGGAATATCGCATGGAAGATCTAGCTGCTATCCGCCAGTGGACCAACGACAGCGACATATCAGGAACAGTAGGTGATGTTTTTATTTACCCGCAAACCTTACATCAAACAGAATCATTTTTACGGAGGATGGTTGAAGGTACAACCGATGCGAAAGGCTTTATTATTTCGGAAAAAGATACGCTAGCGTACATCGGACAGATTGACTTGAACCGGATTGATTGGAGGAATCGTGTTGCGTTACTTGGTATTGTTATCGGTCGTAAGGATTTGCTTGGACAAGGGTATGGCAGAGAAGCGATTGGTTTGATCAAAACCTTCGTTTTCGAAACCTTAAACCTGAATCGGCTTGAGCTTGACGTTTATGCAAATAACGAACGCGCGGTTCGTTGTTACCTCAGCTGTGGGTTTCGTGAAGAAGGCCGATTACGGCAAAGGGTATACAAGAATGGAACGTACCATGACGATATCAAGATGAGCATCTTGCGCTCGGAGTACGAAGCCGAGACCTTAGCTAACACTTAATCGAAATGAAGCTGTTCCAAAATCATACTGGAGGAGGAGATAGAGAGTGGGAGAACAATTTCATACACGTCCGGCAACGATTGAGGATTTGGAGAGCTTAGCGGAGTTGTTTGATTTATACCGAGTTTTCTATGAGCAAGCATCGGATCGGGAGCAAGCAAGACAATTCCTCTGGGAACGCTTCGAGCATCAAGAATCGGTACTTTTCATCACTCTACATAGCGAAACTGGGGAGGCTGCCGGATTCATCCAATTGTACCCTTCCTTCTCCTCGGTCAGCATGAGGCGGATCTGGATTCTAAATGATCTGTATGTAAAAGCGGGCTTTCGCGCTAACGGAGTTGCGGGCAAGCTGTTGGAAGCAGCGAAAACCTACGCTCAGTTAACGAAAGCCAAGCGGATTGAGCTGACCACTGCAGTTACCAACAATCAAGCGAAGCGGCTTTATGAAAAGCACGGATATGTCTGTGATAAGATTTTTGATAGCTATCTGCTGACTATCTAAGACGGTTCAAAAAAAACAAAATAAGACGCTTCAAAAAAAACCGGCTGTGCCAGCCGAAGAGAAGTTTAGCTGGTGCAGCCGGTTTTTAGGGCCGTTTTAAGGTCCCTTTACGTTGTCCTTTTATTGTCCCCTTTATGCTCCCTTTTAAGCTCTTTTTACGGTCTTAGCAACGAATGATTAATGAATGATTAGAGATATACAGCTTATTAATCCATCTCATAGATCGAACCGGATTTGCTTGCAAAAAGCTCGGAGTAAACCTTCTCCGCATAAGCATCTGTCATACCGGAGATATAGTCCGCTACAAAACGCGGCCAAGACCAGTTGGCCTTATGGAGTTCATAATTCTCAATCCAATCAGGCGGAATAATTCGGCGCCCGGAATCCGGAATAATGAAGCTTTCCCAAAGCCGCTTGATCATGATTTCATTACGCATTTGCAGCCGCTGGACACGGAAATCCTTGATCAAGGTGACCCATGCCAGCTTCTTCAAGATTTCCATCGTCCGCAGCAACTCAAAATCCTGCTGTCCGTCACGAACAAAGGTCACCTTCTTCCAGCCCTTCACTGGATCGTCGATAATGCCGATTCTGCCGGCAAAGACGCTCACCCAACGTGCCTTCATTTCTCTGCGAGCGCGGGAGGATTCATTACCACTCAGGGCAAAAACCTCGTTCCACTGCTCCAAATACTCGGCGAGTACACGCTTGACCATCGCCTTGACGTCGACCTGACCCCAGCCTACCTCCAAATTTCCCTCATCTTGAATGATCTCCGCTTCTAAATGTTCGGCCAACCACTCATCCTCGAAGAAAACACGGTTCATCTGAATCTTTCCGGCACGAATGCCATCTTCAATATCATGGGTCGAGTAGGCGATATCATCGCACAGATCCATGAGCTGGGTTTCCAAGGTGGAGCATCCCAGAGGAAGCTGCCATTGATCGCGTAGCTCTTTGATCGCATCCCATTCGCTACCATACACCCCTTTGAGGCGATTCGGCTCATCCAGACAAAAGGGGTATTTATTAACCGCAAGCAAGACGGCTGCAGTCAAATCCAGTCCACTGCCACTCCCGGCGCGTTTCTCCAGAAACATCAGAATGCGAAAGTTCTGTGCATTTCCTTCATATTTAAGACCAAATTGGTTCAAGAGCAGATAGTTAAGGACCACTCAATAAAACACATCTTAAGCAGACGACAATCTTACGCGTGTAGATCTCGGAGGTCGACGTATCATTAAAAAAAAAAAGGGGGGGGGGGGGGTG
>JAIMBU010000803.1 GCA_023511325.1 Gorillibacterium sp. | reverse complement strand
TCTTTTTATCGACTCATCGGTTCGGCGGTTAAACCATTCACACTAGAATCATGACTCCGAAGCCTTCCATCTCAACGGTACCGATCAGTCGATTGCCCGTGAGTAGATCGGTTTTTTCTTGTTGTAGTGTGATCGTGGTAGTTTCCTCGCTGTAGTTGAGCAGGAAAACCAGTGGTGAGGCCGCTCCATCGTCGCAAAGTCCAGCACAAGAGTCATCCACGGCATCGTCATCAATCTCGACAGCTGCATTAACTGCCCCAGCCATACGAACCTCAGCATTTGTGCTGTCTGTTGTCTTCGCCCCAGCCATACGAACCTCAGCATTTGTGCTGTCTGTTGTCTTCGCCCCGGCCATACGAGCCTCAGTACCTGTGCCACCGGGTGTCTTCTCCGTACCAGCCATACGAGCCTCAGCATTGACGTTGTCTGCGCCAATTGTGCTCTCGGCGTTAACGCCTTGGCGAATTTGCAGTTCAACCTGTAGCGGTAGCTCAAGCCATTCACTCACAGGAGAAACCAAGCCTAACCGATCGATGATTTGATTAGCTGCGTCTTCATTAAAGACGGCTCCGTAATACCAGACCTCACCAAGTCCTAGCTTGTTGCGAGTAACGGCAGGCTTGCCCGCATAGTAGTCTGAGCTGTAGGAGGCCATCACCTCTACTGTTGGGGCAACGACTTCCAGAATGTCGTTGAAATCGTCCGCTTGCGTCTCGGAGGCTTCCGCACCTGTCCATTTCATGAACGTCGGCTTTCGCGTTCCTTTGATCATGGTGAATTCCTCTACCGTAATTCCACACAGGTCGCCTGCTGCACCTGGGAAGGGACGCATGTAGCATTGACCACGCTCATCCTTATAGCCAGTTCTGCAGCCGAAAATAATTTTTCCGCCTAAACGAACATACGCCTCTAGGAGCGCCGCTGTTTCATCCCGCATAATTGTTGGATGAGAATAGATCAGCACCTTGTAGCGCTGCAAATCTGCCAGCGTAGTTTGATCGCGCATGAAGAGCACATCACTAGGAATATGGCGGTACTGTAAGGCTTTGAACCAATTATTATTGCTCTTCCACATAAACGGGCCATGCCATACATCATATTCGCCGTCCCAATCGTTGTCATAATCACGGAGGATGGCGATGTTCGCTTGATTCCGCGTGCCAATAATCCGTGTGCCTATGGTAGCAAGCTCCCCACCGATGACACCTGCTTCCCGAACTCGTCGGTTCGGCTGATTATGGTAATCATTGATTCCATGCCAATAAATTTCATTGCCAAAGACGGCGGTGCGCCAGCGGAAGTAGATGACCATATCTGCACCATGGGCAATGGATTGATACGTCCATAACCGCATTTGTCCAGGTTTGGGTGAGGGCATATCCATCCGGTTGACCCAGCCTCCAGGTCCCGACTGCTGCTCCGCGATGCAAAAGTTGGGTGAGATCGAGCGGGTGATACCTAGGGAGTGACTCCATCCACGATCACGCAGCGGATTGACTTCATCTCCAGTGCTGGCAATGGTAGAGAATTGAGGATAGGAATCATAGCTGAAGAAGTCTAGTTGCTCATCTATGAGCCGATGGCTATCGAGATGACCAAATATCCCATTCGTCGTGATCCAATGTTTTGGCGCGATTTGGCGAATGATATCCGATTGAACCTTGGCAAAAGAGATCGTATTGTCCGAAATGAAGCGTTTCTCGTCTAACGCCAAATGAGGATTAGGCTGTTTGGGACACGGTGTTGGCCGGGACAGGTAAACCTGTGACCAATCGGAATAGGTTTGGCTCCAGAAAATGGTACCCCACGCCTCATTAAGCTTATCCAGCGTTTCATATTTGGCTTGCACCCATGCTCGAAAAGCCACATGATCAGCTTCAGAATAGAATTCACTGATTTCACAGTTCAGTTCATTGTCAATCTGCCAGCCAATAACGGCTGGATGCTCGGCGTAATGCTGGACCATTCTGGTGGTGATAATCGCACACAGCTCACGGTATTTCGGACTGCTATAATTGTAGTGACGACGCATGCCATGCTGGAGGGTAATTCCTTCATAGGTGACATTCAGTACCTCGGGATAACGTTCGGTTAACCATGCTGGCGGACCAGCCGTTGGTGTGCCGAGGATAACTTTCAGTCCGTAAGCATGGGCCAGATCAAGAGCACGGTCCAGTTTTTCGAAATGAAATTGACCTTCTTCAGGCTCGTAGAGTGCCCAGGCAAATTCTCCTGTGCGAATAACGGTAAAGCCAAGCTCGCACATACGGCGGAAATCGTCCTCCCACATCGACTCTGGCCAGTGCTCAGGGTAGTAGCAGACGCCTAGTTCAAATTGTTTAGTTGCAACAGGTTGTTTGATGATAAAACCTCCTAAGTAT
>JAIMBU010000802.1 GCA_023511325.1 Gorillibacterium sp. | reverse complement strand
CGGGTCAGAATTTACCTGACAAGGAATTTCGCTACCTTAGGACCGTTATAGTTACGGCCGCCGTTTACTGGGGCTTCAGTTCATAGCTTCGGGTTACCCCTAACCACTCCCCTTAACCTTCCAGCACCGGGCAGGCGTCAGCCCGTATACTTCGCCTTACGGCTTCGCACAGACCTGTGTTTTTGCTAAACAGTCGCTTGGGCCTTTTCACTGCGGCCCCCTCGGGCTATTCACCCTACCGAGGCACCTCTTCTCCCGAAGTTACGAGGTCATTTTGCCGAGTTCCTTAACGAGAGTTCTTCCGCGCGCCTTAGAATTCTCTTCCTACCTACCTGTGTCGGTTTACGGTACGGGCACCTTCACCTGGCTAGAGGCTTTTCTTGGCAGCATGAAATCATGACCTTCGGTACTGTAATTTTCCCTCCCCATCACAGCTTAGCCTTATCAAGTTGCGGATTTGCCTACAACTCAGCCTCACTGCTTGGACGAACCATTCCATCGGTCCGCGTCACTATCCTTCTGCGTCACCCCATTGCTCATAACGGCTTGCGGTGGTACAGGAATTTCAACCTGTTGTCCGTCGACTACGCCTTTCGGCCTCGCCTTAGGTCCCGACTTACCCTGAGAGGACGAGCCTTCCTCAGGAACCCTTAGGTTTTCGGCGGACGGGATTCTCACCCGTCTTTTCGTTACTTATACCGGCATTCTCACTTGTATGCGCTCCAGCACTCCTTACGGTATACCTTCGACGTACATACAACGCTCCCCTACCCAAGAATCTTTCGATTCGAGCCATAGCTTCGGTGGCGTGTTTAGCCCCGTTACATTTTCGGCGCAGAGTCACTCGACCAGTGAGCTATTACGCACTCTTTCAATGGTGGCTGCTTCTAAGCCAACATCCTGGTTGTCTAAGCAACTCCACATCCTTTCCCACTTAACACTCACTTGGGGACCTTAGCTGATGGTCTGGGCTGTTTCCCTCTTGACAATGGATCTTAGCACTCACTGTCTGACTCCCGATGATCAGTCCATGGCATTCGGAGTTTGACTGGACTTGGTAACCCTTGGCGGGCCCCGCATCCAATCAGTGCTCTACCTCCATGGCTGTTACACCGAGGCTAGCCCTAAAGCTATTTCGGGGAGAACCAGCTATCTCCGGGTTCGATTGGAATTTCTCCGCTACCCCCACCTCATCCCCGCACTTTTCAACGTGCGTGGGTTCGGGCCTCCAGTGCGTGTTACCGCACCTTCACCCTGGACAGGGGTAGATCACCCGGTTTCGGGTCTACGCCTACAAACTATGTCGCCCTCTTCAGACTCGCTTTCGCTGCGGCTCCAGTTTATCACTTTAACCTCGCTTGCAAACGTAACTCGCCGGTTCATTCTACAAAAGGCACGCCATCACCCTGGCTTGCACCATAGGGCTCTGACTTTTTGTAAGCACACGGTTTCAGGTTCTTTTTCACTCCGCTCCCGCGGTTCTTTTCACCTTTCCCTCACGGTACTGCTTCACTATCGGTCGCCAGGTAGTATTTAGCCTTGGCAGATGGTCCTGCCGGATTCCCACGGGATTTCTCGTGTCCCGCGGTACTCGGGATCCGTCTAAGAGAGAGCTTATTGTCGGCTACGGGACTTTTACCCCCTACGGTTGGCCTTTCCAGACCTCTTCGCCTAACAAACTCCTTTGTAACTCTATATAAGACGTCCCACAACCCCAAGGGAATAAATTCCCTTGGTTTAGGCTCCTCCGCGTTCGCTCGCCGCTACTGACGGAATCACTTTTGTTTTCTCTTCCTCGAGGTACTGAGATGTTTCAATTCCCTCGGTCTGCCTCTTCATGCCTATGAATTCAGCATGAAGTAACTGCCCATTACGACAGCTGGGTTCCCCCATTCGGAAATCCCCGGATCAACGCTTGCTTACAGCTTCCCGGGGCGTATCGTGGTTCGCCACGTCCTTCTTCGGCTCCTGGCGCCTAGGCATCCTCCGTGTGCTCTTATTAGCTTATCCCTGCAAAGCATCCGAAGACACTTTACTGCGATTGCCAACAGGAACTTTCGTTTCTGATGTCTTGCGCTTTTCTTTCCTTCGCTATCCAGTTTTCAAGGAACAATCGGAAAGTTTCATTCGAATTCGCTGATCAGCTGACACTTGCGTGCCCTTCTGACTAGACCCTTCGTGCTGAGCCTTTCAAAACTGACAACGAGTAAATCAAGCAGGTTTGCTCCTCGATGGAGCGTTCTGATCGTTACATTCATGAGACAAAGTCTCACTCTGGTCCTTCATTACGAAGGTCCGGTAACTCCCTAGAAAGGAGGTGATCCAGCCGCACCTTCCGATACGGCTACCTTGTTACGACTTCACCCCAATCATCTACCCCACCT
>JAIMBU010000801.1 GCA_023511325.1 Gorillibacterium sp. | reverse complement strand
TTCGTATACTTCTTGAATATCTCGTTGAACCTCTGCTGGTTTGAAAAGCCTACATTGAGGGCAATATCGCTTATCTTGAGGCCGGTATCGCGTAATAGCTCCTTGGCCCTTTCAATCCGTACCTTTAGCAGGTAGTTTATGGGGCTTATACCCATCTCCTCCTTAAAAGCCCGGGTGAAATAGCTCGGGCTTAAGAAAACGAACCTGGAAATGTCTCCTACGGAAATGTCCCTCTCAAAGTTGTTGTCTATATATTTTGCGGAAATATGAACAACTTGAGGAGGAATTTATCGTGAAGATCATTGTTATTGGATGCACCCATGCGGGTACTGCTGCCATTGTCAACATGGCTACTCTATATCCTGATGCAGAGATTACGGCTTATGAGCGTAATGACAATATTTCGTTTCTATCCTGCGGTATTGCCCTGTACGTCGGTGGGGTAGTCAAGGATCCCCAAGGTCTGTTCTATTCCTCGCCTGAGAAGCTGAAGGACCTCGGCGTCACGATGCTGATTAAACACAATGTGAAGTCTGTCGATACGATAGCGAAAACCTTGCTTGTGGAGAATCTGGAGACGGGAGAAGTATTCTCCGATAGCTATGATAAGTTAGTTGTGACAACGGGATCTTGGCCGATTGTACCTAACCTTGAAGGTGGCGAGCTTGAGAATATTATGCTCTGCAAAAACTGGAATCACTCCAATGCCATTATCGAACACGCTAAAGCAGCCAAACGAATTGCGGTTGTGGGTGCGGGCTACATTGGGGTAGAGCTAGTTGAAGCCTTTGCAGAAAATGGTAAGCAAGTCACCTTAATTGATACAGCAGATCGGATTCTAAGCAAGTACCTCGATAGTGAAATAACGGATGTAGTCGAGAAAGACTTGTCAGCACGCGGAATCACTCTTGGTCTCGGGCAAACGGTCGTTAAGTTTGCGGGGGATGAGCACGGCGTTTCTAAAGTGATTACGACAAAAGGTGAATACGCAGTAGATCTAGTTGTTCTTTGTATTGGGTTTCGGCCACAAACTGATTTATTCAAGGGGCAGCTTGAGATGCTGGGCAACGGAGCGATTATTGTTGATGAATATATGCGCACAAGTGCAGCCGATGTATACGCGGCTGGAGACAGTTGTGCTGTACTCTATAACCCAACAGGCAAGCCTGCTTACATTCCACTGGCGACGAGTGCTGTTCGTATGGGTACCCTCGTGGCCAAGAATTTAATGGGTCCAAGAGTGAGGTATGTTGGCACACAAGGCACCTCAGGAATCAAGATCTATGAGCAGAATATTGCCTCCACAGGACTCACGGTTCAAGCCGCTGAAGATGCTGAACTGAAAGTGAAGGCGGTCACCATTGTTGATAATTATCGACCTGAATTTATGCCTACCGTTGAGCTTGTCACGTTAAAGGTTGTCTATGAGGAAGAGTCAGGCAAAATCCTTGGAGCACAATTGATGTCAAAGGCTGAGCTTACCCAGTCGATCAATACGATATCGGTCTGCATCCAAGCGGGAATGACCATGGAGGAGCTAGGCTTTACTGATTTTTTCTTCCAGCCTCATTTCAACAAGCCCTGGAATTTTCTCAATAGTGCAGGGCTGGAGGCTGTTCGTTAACAGGAACGCATGTGAAGATAAGATTTACTTCAGCCATGCTATCCCTTTATCGGTTCCGTTGGTGTTTCCTTAATGGCCTGCCTGGCTTCCATATAAGTCGTGAATACGGCAAGGGTAATACACAGTCCATACAGTACGGCAAACCAGGTAGCAATCACTTGATGGTCTAGTCCTATGAAGTAGCCAACAATGACGGAGATAACAGCAAGTCCCAGCAAAGCATGAGTCATGTGCATCCACCTTTGTTGTGTCCATGCCGGTTTTTTTCCCTTACCCTTCATTTGATCAGTAGGAGCGGAGGAATTGTGAGCTTCAGCAGCCGGTTTAGTTCCGGTGGTTGAGACTTGCTTTTTCTTTTTCCGTTGTTTAATCCAGACGGCAATCGCCATCGCAAAGATCTTTAGAGGCTGCGTAACCAGCACATAGACGGGCAAGCCATAATTGGTAAACAAGTTAACATCATTGGAGCCACGAAAAGCTATCAAGCTGGTGATGAGCATAAGGATTCCAAAGGAACGGCTGAAGGCGCCATACTTTCTATTTTTTGAAAAGCTAGCAATACCGATCATCATGGCAATAAAGGTGATCACTGTACTGATGACCAGTGCCGGGAAGTAAATCCAGAAAAACGGTTGCTCCAAACGATCGAGAAAATCATTTAAATACATTTGCAGTACAAGGGAATAGGTTGGATAGATCTGATGCGCAGCGATATGGGTACCAAAAACTTGAATGCAAAGTTCTGTAAATAGCAAGATTGTAA
>JAIMBU010000800.1 GCA_023511325.1 Gorillibacterium sp. | reverse complement strand
CTACTAGATTTGGATAACCCGGAGAAGGTGATTGCAAGAACGAAGAATTTTATTATGGAGCCGGAGACCTATTACGAGAAATTCGGCTACCAGATTCCCAATGTCGTCTTCCCGACAGGAAATGTGGTCAAGGATGGACTGTTGCATATCTATTATGGGGTGACCGACACGGCAATCGCACTGGCAACCGTACCGCTGGCTGAGCTGGTTGACTATATTCTGAATGAGCCGCAGCAGCAGGAGTAGTAGAGCATTAAATCTCAAAATCTGTGGCTGCCTAATCGTATATATGACCCGGCTTTATCCGGTGTTTATGGAGAAGTTGGCAATGAATGGCACAGCTTTGGAGCTGATACTCCGCTGCAGCAGGCTCGTAGCAGCAAGCAATGAATGGGGCTGTTCCAAAAGTCTTTTAAAGACTTGAGGGACAAGCCCCATTCATTTGAGCCATCGATCTGATCAAACCATAAACGAATATCGATTATCTTTACCGTTCAGGAGTCTGGGCCGATATATCTGAATCCAGTTTCTTTACGGAATACTGCTTGCGGTATTGTCCTGGAGTACAACCTTTTTCCTTTTTAAATTTACGGATGAAATTGGGTGCATCCCAATAGCCTACCTGCTGGATAATCTCCTGGAGCGGAGCATTGGTGTTTTTCAACAGCTTTGTTACCTCATTCATCCGGCAGTTCCAGACGTAATGGGAGAAGTTGCTGCCGGTTTTCTCTTTGAAGCTACGACTCAGGTAGGAGGTGGAGATTGAATATTTCAGGGCCACATGTTCTAGGCTGAGCGTGTAGTCAGCAAATTGCTGATCTACATAGGCGACAATATCATCGATCAGGGAGGTTTGCCCCGTCTCCGTGTTTCGCTCTACCTGCTGACATATACTTGCGGCCAGGGAGCTCAGCTTGCTCTCCAGCTCTTCCAGTGTTTCGAAGCTGGTGAGGCTGGGAATGATCCTGAATACTTCTTTCATGCCCAGCTCTGAGGCCGTGCGCAGTAAAGAATTCAAAAGATCAAAGCAGAGGCATCTCAGCAAATACGCTTGTGGAGATTCTTCCTTAATCGTATCCATGATGCCGGATATTACCTGAACGGCGACAATTTCATTGCCTTGCTTAAGACTTTGCTCCAACTTGAGCATAGACTTTCTGGAGATCCAGAAGCCTTCAGCCGCAGGAGAGTTGAATTCTGCCAAATGCTCAAAATAGGTCACTCTGCTATTGGTTCCGATCATGCGGTAGGCAAGAGCAGTGACTGCTTCAATAAAGGATTGGTTTAAGCTGCCTAAATCAGGATATATCGTTCCCACGCCAAGCGTTGGAACAAGCTGCGAGTTTTCCAGGACCAGCGTTTGAATGGCATCAATCACCTGGCCGATTTGTAGCTGAACATCAACGTTGCTGTCTGCAAGCAGCGAAATCATCAGTGCAAATTGATCCTCGGCAGAGAATTCGACACCGTAAATATGGGCATGGAGGGCGGGAAGCTGCAAATAGCGGAGTGTATCCTGTAGATGATGTCGCTCTTGCCAGGATTTCTCGCCTCCCGGTATATCCTCCCAGGCGATAATGACAGAAAAATAAAGTCCTTGGCCAGCGGGAAGTTCCAGGCCGGCACCAGCAATCATCTTGGCAATTTCCGGATCATCCGGCTTTCCATACTTGAGCAAAAGCAGCATGCACTGATTGCGGACAAAAGGCTCCTGCATATCGATTCTGGCGCTGTAATCGTGAAGAGTCTGCCTGATCCACTCCCATTCATTGCGCGTTTTCACAGCTTCGCGCCCATTGCTTTTCAGCTTGGCAAACTCCATCAGATTCTTGATTGGGTAATACTGCCTTTTTGCAAGCAGCATAGCGGCAATAATACCCGTGATCACAGCTATGCAGAAGACCAGCCAAATAAGTGTCTGGATATGGGCTACCCGGCTGAAGAATTGATAGCTTGGCATGGTTGTGGCATAGATCCAGCCATTCACTTTCGATTGGACGATAACGACGGAATGCTGTTCACCGTTAAAAGCAATGCTGTGAATGCCCGGGCTTAAGGCTGACAAAACACCCAATTCGTCCTGGGGCAGGCTCGCTCCATGACTGTTGGCAGTCAGCACCTCACCTTTCTGATTGAAAATGTAGCTGCTGCCGGAGAAATCATTTAGAATCGAGTCCATGACACCAGTCAGCTTGGACTCCTTCATCAGGTAAACAAGTGTTCCATAAGGGTAGGGGTCATTCGGCCTTATCGGGACGAGCAGCGCTAGCATCGGCTCCTTGCGGGAATGGACGATTACATTCTCGGCGGGACGCATGATGGTCTGTTTGCTCTCATTGAGATCGCGTATCAGATCCTCGCGTTTCCAATTTTCAAATTGGTACATTT
>JAIMBU010000799.1 GCA_023511325.1 Gorillibacterium sp. | reverse complement strand
GTCATTTGCAAGGACTGATTAAAGGAAAAATAGGGGCTAAGTCAATTAGAGGGTACCGCGGCGGGTATCTGCCAAAGCAGCGACGAGAAATTGAACGGGGCTTAAGGGATGGTGAAATACTGGGTGTTGTCAGCACCAACGCTTTGGAATTAGGGGTAGATATTGGCCAACTACAGGTCTGTATAATGACAGGATACCCTGGGAGCGTTGCAAGTACCTGGCAGCAAGCAGGGCGGGCAGGGCGTAGGCGTGGGGAAGCACTTATCATAATGGTTGCCAGTTCAACACCTATTGACCAGTATATTGTCCAGAACCCCGAATATTTTTTCGATCGATCACCTGAGTCAGCCCGGATCAACCCGGAAAACTTAATTATTTTGGTGGATCATTTGCGCTGTGCGGCTTACGAACTGCCCATTCAAGCTGGGGAAGAGTTTGGCCCAGTAGATATAACCGATATTATGGCCTACTTGGTTGAGGAGCAGGTCCTGCACCAAAATGGAAATACATTTTACTGGGCTAATCAGTCTTTTCCGGCAAATAATATTAGCCTACGATCTGCTGCACAAGAGAATGTGGTTATTGTTGATCAATCAGATACAGCAGATGTGAAAATAATAGGTGAAATGGATCGCTTTAGCGCTATGACCCTGCTACATGACCAAGCCATATACTTACATGAAGGGGTACAGCACCAGGTAGAGAAGCTGGATTGGGAGAATAAAAAGGCATACGTAAGACGAGTCAATGTCGAATATTTTACCGATGCCAATCTCGCCATCCAGCTTAAAGTGCTAGAGATAGACCGGACGCGTGGTAGGGGAACTACAACATTGAACTACGGCGATGTGGTTGTAAATGCCATGCCAACAATGTTCAAAAAAATCAAGTTAACGACATTTGAGAATATTGGGTACGGCCCAATCCATTTACCAGAAGAAGAATTGCATACCAGCGCAAGCTGGATCGAATTGAAAGAGGATAATCAGGGGATCGGGCCTAAGATGTTGGAGCAATTATTATTAGGCATAGCCAATGTTTTAAAACATATTGTACCCATCCATGTTATGTGTGATCGTAACGATATACATGTTGTAGCCCAAATAAAAGCAGCCCATACTGGGCTGCCGACTATCTTCTTATACGACCACTACCCGGGTGGAATTGGTTTGGCAGAAGACGTTTTTAATCGTTTTGACGAAGTAAAAGCCGCTGCAAAAAACCTGATTCAAAAATGCTCATGTAAGGATGGATGTCCGTCATGTATCGGTATGGAAATCGAAGGAGCTCATGCCAAGCAAAAGAGCATAGATCTTTTAAATCAGATCTAACTAAGTTGCAAGCTCAACTGACAGGAGATGGATTGGTATGAGCGGACTAAGGGAGCGGCTAAATCGCTTAAAGATGAGTTCTAGTTCCTCTCCACTGATTAGCCCTTCCTCTGACGAGTCGAGTCTTCAGGAACTGGAGGAGACTTCGTTCAATGAATGGGCAGGACTGGAAGCCGAATACGTGGAGAATCAGTGGGGTGCCTTCGTTAAACGAACTCGCCGTTATCCACTGACCCATCGACATGGCTGCTATGAGCTCGGTGAAATCGGTGCTACCGGAGGGAAGCTTGCTGCTTTTTCAGCAGCAGTGCTTCCTGCTGTACCTGAGTCGTTTCTTTACTTCGATACGGAGACGACAGGCCTTGGACATGGCGCGGGAAACCTGGCTTTTATGCTAGGTATTGGTTTTTATCAAGCGGAGGAATTTGTGGTGGAGCAACTGCTGATTCGCAATACAGCTGAGGAACTGGCGATGCTTACTTATTTTAGTGAACTTGCTGCTGGGTTTACTCATTTGGTTACTTATAATGGCAAAGCTTTTGACTGGCCGCTACTTCAAGGCAGATGTGTGATGAATCGCTTGAAGCCGAATAAGTGGAAGCCCCAACATTTGGATTTTCTTCATCCTTCCCGAAGCTTATGGAAGCATACGCTACCCTCTTGTCGGTTGGGCAAGGTGGAGGAGGAACGGTTGGGCTTTAATCGTATGGATGATTTGCCTGGAGCGATGGCACCTGTCTATTATTTTCGTTATCTGGCAGAGCGAGATCCCGAAATCCTGCGTGGTGTCTTTGTCCACAACGAGTATGATATTCTCTCGTTGGCTAGCCTCTCTATTCATTTCAGTCGAGTATTGAGTGGCCTGCTTGAGCTCGACCAGATGGTGGCGGAGGAGGTCTATCGGCTTGGACTATGGTTCGACAAGATGGAGGAAGTCGAGCTCGCGGAGCAGGCATTCCAGCATCTTCTTAACCGCAGTATTGAGGAGTGTGCACCCTACTGGACCCCAGTCGCTGCTTATTATAAGAAGCGGAAGAATGCTGCTGGGTCGATTGATC
>JAIMBU010000798.1 GCA_023511325.1 Gorillibacterium sp. | reverse complement strand
ATCAGGTTTCTGTGCATGGGCTGACGTAGAAAATAAATTAAAAGATATTTCATCCGGATATATGCTCTCCCGAGATGAAGCTTATGCAAAGACCTTCAATGCGAAACGCCCCGAGCTGGACGATTTAATCAGTAAAATCGGTAGTACCGTCTCTACGCAGGAAGAACGACAAAGACGTAGCAAGCTCATCCTATCGGTTAATAACTTTATGGAAACCTTTGACCGCGTTCACTTCGTCGTGAGTGAAAGTGCAATGAAAGAAGCAGATATCAAAAGTAATATCGATATGGTTTATGCCGAATCCCAAGAGACGAGAGATGCAGTCTTCGCTCTCATTGATCAGTTTTATGAGCAATTCAGCAAGGAGCAGGAGCAAGCCCTGACTAGCTCTCAGTCGCATATGGACAGCACCGTACTCATCATGCTCATTGCTCCTTTGGTTACCCTGCTATTTGCAGCTTTGGTCGCCTTCTTGCTCATTCGCTCTTTTCTCACACCGATGCGCCAGTTGGAACAAGCCGTCAGTCGTATTGTTGAAGGCGATCTTCGCCATCGCATTCACTCTTCCGCTACAGATGAACTAGGCAGGCTGAGTCGGAATTTCGATGCAATGGCTGAACGGGTCAGCGAAATGATACATGGAGCTCGCCGAATCGCCGAATCCTTAACCGGACATTCCTACCAATTTAAACTTTATTCGCAGGAGACAGCAGCAGTTAGCGTGGAGATGCTACAGGAAATCGAAGAGATCGCAGCGGCAGCAGATAAACAGGCGGGTCGGGCTGATCAAGGGGCACAGTTAATTTCGCTCCTGCGTGAAGAAGTGAGTGGAATCCACCAGTCCGCTGAGGCGATGCGCAGTTCTAATGCGGACGCCGACCAGCATCTGCAGGCAGGTTATGCTACCGTAGAGGCGCTTAAAGTAGCCTCACAACAGTCCGAGACACTGATCAAACAAGCCGTCGATGCGATGAAGGAGTTAGCGGACAGCTCTAAGCAGATTGGGAAAATCACCTCGGTTATTACTGAAATATCAAATCAGACCCATTTATTAGCCTTCAACGCGGCGATAGAATCGGCAAGAGCTGGTGTTCATGGAAAAGGATTCTCTGTCATTGCCGAAGAGGTTCGCAAGCTTTCGCTAGAATCCAACCGTTCCGCCAAACAAATTGCTGAGATGGTCGGGATAACTCAAGGTCGGACGGAAGAAGCAGAACGTGGTCTACTCTTAGTTAGAAATGGACTAGCTCTGCAAAAAACAAGGGTAGATGAAACGATGGGGGCCTTTTCTTCGATCGGAGAATCTATGGGGACTATCAGTCTTAAGATTGTCGAGGTACATCAAAGAATTGTCGAGGTGGATCAAGATAGCAATCACCTGACAGCAGTTGTCCATGAAACAGCGGCAGCAGCGCAAGAAACAGCAGCCGGTGCTGAGGAGGTCAATGCGGGAACAGTACAGCAGAATCTGTCTATTCTCCGCATTGCCACAGAGTCAGATGAAATCCATATCTTGGCGCAAAGCCTGTTCGAGGAAATCGGCAAGTTCACGGTAGATGTGCCGGATCATACTAGAGCAGATGATTAAAAACTGGCTTTTCCTCAATAAAGGTAATATTCAGACCCGGAAACCATACTCGTAACCGTTCCGTAAGCGAAGCCATCCCTGCTTCTTCACTTTTTAAATGACCAATGATCAGAAGTGCCTTCTGCTCTCCAAGCTCTACAGCATCGCGTACATATTCAGGTGTCTCCCATTCTGGTGATTCACCGGCAATGACAAGATCCACATGGTGTTCAGAGAATAATGGGATCGACATTGGCCCACAGCCACCAAAGCCTGGCGCCAGAGCAACCTTTTGACAGACCATAGTTGGATCGCCAACTAACCGCAGGTTTGAAATCCCTAATTTGGCTTTGACATGTTCAGCTATTTGATTTACGGTCATTGGCGGAAATTGCAGGATATGTTCCATATTCGGTTCTTCCTTATTCACAAGCGTTTCCCAATCAAGGGCCTGCAGCATTCCTGTGGTGATTCCATCCGGTTTATAGCTGTGCCAGTAGTCGTGAAAACGGAAGATGGCGATGCCAGTCTCTTCAATTAAGGCTTGCTTGGCTTTGACCACAGAGTCATTCTGCAGCCACTCGGTTTTGTCTTCATGCTGATAAAATGTTGGTTCATGCGTAATGATTAAATTAGCACCAGCGGCAGCAGCCTGTTTGATCGCGTGGCAGGTCGCAGTGAATACCGTAGCAATTCCCGTTACGGTTTGCTCGAGGTTACCGCTCTTGAGCGTATCCACCGTATGATAAATCGGTGCAACGGGCTCCTTCAGCTTGTCGATCACGTCTTTGACAGTGTAGTTCATTAATTGGCCTCCTTTAATTT
>JAIMBU010000797.1 GCA_023511325.1 Gorillibacterium sp. | reverse complement strand
ATATTGGAATTGATGCCGTTGTCAGTTGAACAAATAGCCCAACTGATCGGATCGCTCTCAAGTTTCCTTAATCGTAGGTGGACCAACCGAATCACGTTGTACCAGCTCCGGTGCAAAGCAAAGACAACGCCCAATGCCCCCGTTCAACACCTCGATGAGAAGCTCCGCAGCGCGGGTGCCGATCCATTCAAAGCGGTGACGAATTGTAGTCAGAGGAGGATTGGAGAAGGCAGTAAAAAAAGAGCCATCATAACCAATCAGGGAGATATCCCGTGGCACTGTAATCCCGTTTCGGGCAAGCTCCATGATCGCTCCCATTGCCATCAAGTCATTTGCGCAGCATATCGCTGTCAATTCAGGAGCCCTGTTCAGCAGATCCATAATCCCTTTAGCGCCACTGGCACCGCTAAAATCACCATTTACCACATGGGCAGGGTTATGCTTGATTGCTGCCTCATCGAGGAGCACTTCACAGAAGCCTTTGTAACGGTCTTCACAAATCTTCAAATCCCGCGGGCCATCCAAATAGCCAATCAGGCTATGGCCCTGTTCAATAAGAAAAGCGCCTGCCAATCTTCCGCCTTCGTAGTCATCAGAAACAACTGACGAACATCGCAACCCTATGCTGGAGTTAAAGTTCACCGTTGGAATCTGTAGCTTTAAGGCTTCTTTAATGACAGGGTGCTCACTTGAAAATGGCGGCATGAATACGCAGCCTTCCAAATTGCGCATCCGAACCCAATCCGATAGCGTGTTAGGTTGATAATTTTGATAGGGTACAGAAAAAATAAGCACATCCTTCTGGTATAAGCGAAATGCTTTTCTTAGAGGCGAAAAAATATCATCAAATTCCCGGTTTGTTTCAAAATCAAACTCAGGCATAAACACACCGATCAGATTGCTCTTACGGGTAACCAACTGTTTAGCCCCTAAATTCGGAACATATCCAAGCGATGCCGCCGCTTGTTGAACGCGAGCTATGGTCTTCGGGTGGACACCATAACTTCCGCTGAGTGCTCTGGACACCGTACTAATAGATAAACCGACCTTCTTGGCGATATCCTGAATTGTCGCATTCACACTGAGATCATCCTTTACTCACTTCCGCGAGGATTTTGCCAGCCTCAAGTTTCGAGAGCTTTTCCAAATTATACGTCTTCCCTGTGTCGTGCTCAAGCTTGCGGAGTAGCTCAAGCTGCGTACGTGTTGCCGATTGCGCCTGAATGATCGCAGCAAGATTGTCATGGGCGATTTTTCTGGCCACAGCAGGATCGTCGAGGAGATAAAGAATTCGGTACATTGCATCAATAGCCAGCTCTTCACTTTCAATCCCATACCCCGAATCCGTACTGATCAGAAAACGATCCGCATACTTCTTCATTACAGGAATGAACTGCTCCGGGTTCCTACCTCCGTCGGGATTGTAAACTGAAAACCCGGCAAAGAAATCTGCATACAAATTAGGATGCTTCGACAGAAGCCGATCAATCTCCTCAGGAGTGTTATAGGCATTGATGTGCCCAAAAATCATAATCGTCTGCGGATGCTCCTCTAGCGCCTGCTCCAGCTTGGCAATAGGCATACCGCTCGGAGGATCAATGTGCAGCAGGATTGGTGCCTTATAGGTGGCAATAAGGTCATAAATCTGCGGGAGATAGCCATCCAGCGGATCATTAGCCTTCAAGGCAACCTTAGAAACCACTGGAGAAACAGTAGAGGCAGCCGCTACCTCCCCAAGACCAAAATAACCCTGCTCCAGCAAATTCCTTACCTCGTTGAGGCTTGCCTCATCATGCAGATCAAAGCCCGAGAAAAAAGGGATGAACTGATCCGGGTTTTGCTGATAGGCCAGCCACGCATTTTTATCCGATCCTCTTGCACTGGGCTCGGACACATCTCCGAATAACACCACTCCTTGCACAGCATAGATTTTCCATTTCTCCAGCATCCCATTATAGTTGCGATTGCTGGCATCATGATTATGGGCATCGATTAGTCCCAGATCTTTATACATATCGACTAATTGAGCTAGGGTTGGTTGGTTCGTGTTTTCGTTGAGCTTAGCAGCTTTGGCTTTAATATTTTGAAGCGAGCTTTCAGTTTCTGCTAAGGGTTTAATTCCACTAGCGAACCACAAGAAGTAAATAAATAAACCTATCAGCAAAATAGTGCTTGCCAGCAAAACGGATTTCTTTCTTCTCATACCATCCCCCTCTTATAAATTTCGGAAACGTTTCCGAAATGTTTGTTTTCATTCTATCATCCAGTAAAGGGCAAGTAAATAGCTTTCGGAAACGTTTCCGATAATATCGCTTCACTCCTCTCTGGCTTTTCAAGCTCAATGCCTTTTGCAGGGGATCAGTAAAAGAAATTTGTTATTGAGCATTCATTTAT
>JAIMBU010000796.1 GCA_023511325.1 Gorillibacterium sp. | reverse complement strand
GAATATACTTGTACAAAAATGAGAATACAAACGCCATAATCACCAAAGATAGACCATATTGGGTAATCCTCCAAATTTGATCAAAATAGTCGGGGAGCAGAAACCATTCGAAGAGCTTTCCCCCTATCCATTTACCGAATACCAGCGTGAAGAAGGTTAGAATGATCGAGACCGCGAGCACCAGTGTATAAAAAACGGAGAGACTCTTAACCTTCCAATAAGGACGGTTCTCCTCCACATCATAAGCTTTGTTTAGTGCTCTCATGATGGCATTAATCCCCTTTGAGGCAGACCAGATTGTGGCGAGCATCCCGATAGATAGTAAAGTTTGGCTGCTCGCTTCCTGAACTTCCTCTAAGACACCCAGTATCATTTCGTTGGAGGAATCTGGAATGATTTTAGCGACCCCGGACAAGATTTGATCTGGTGTAAGGGAGGTGAGGCTGACTAGCGCAACCAGAAAGATCAGAAAAGGAAAAACAGAAAGAATAAGGTAATAGGTTAATTGTGCACCCATCGCAGGTACTTCATCATCTATATAACGGCAATAGATGTTTTGGACGAAATCCTTTGCTTGCTGGAGCATATTGCTCCCTCCTTGCTCCCCTGTTAATTGTCGCTCCTTCTATATAGAAAGAAGGTATGCCTAATTATATCATTTATGAACTATTTAAACTTCACGCCAAAGGCCGAACCAAAGACCATCATCCACATGACCTAGTTGCAATGTGGTTATATTTTTTAAGAAAATAGTGAAATAGCGGTACATAAACCGCCTCCAATCGTTTATGATGGAACAAGGTCTATAAGAATCGGCAGAACACAGCCAATCGCGGTAAATGAGGTGTATTTCCATGGTTTCAGGTCAAAAACATAAGATTTTGATCCTATCCGGTGACTTGGGCGACGGGCATATCCAAGCTGCTGGAGCCATTGCAGAAGCAGCACGGCTATATGGCCCTGGTGCGGAGACGGTAACCTTCAACTTTCCCGCCGTTACCCATCCCCGTTTTCATCAAATCGGTCGTTATTTCTATACCAAGTGGGTAACTACTTTTCCTTTTGTATATGGATATCTTTTTCAGAAGACTCGTGGAGAGAACACCGTCTCCCAAATATTTAAGAAGATGAAGTTCTACACCCTGAATCGTCTAAATCGACTGCTTCAGGAGGTACAACCTACTGTCATTGTTGCAACCTTTCCCGGAGCGGCTGCGGGCATCTCCATGCTGAAGGAAAATGGCTTCACCGACCTTCCTGCTGTAACAATCATTACGGATCATACCGATCACAGCTATTGGCTACACCCCTATACGGATCTTTATATCGTCGCATCTGATCAAGTGAAGAAGGCACTGCTTGAGCGTGGAATTCCGGATAAACGAATCAGCGTAACGGGGATTCCCATTCGTTCTCAGTTTAGCAAAACCATTGATCGCTTACAGCTACGGGACAAGCTGGGACTGGATCCCACTCTTCCGGTTGTCTTGCTGATGGGTGGGGGCATGGGGATGATTGCAAAAGAATGTTCCTCTATGCTACTGTCGAATGATATACTAATACCTACACAATTTGTCATGATTTGTGGCCATAACGACAGGCTCCGACAACAGCTTGAACGTGAAATGACAGATTCTCCGCATTCTGTTCATGTGACAGGCTTTGTGGATAATATCCATGAATGGATGGCTGCGGCTGACCTACTCGTCACAAAGCCCGGTGGACTAACCACCTCAGAAGCCATAGCCATGGAGCTTCCCATGCTCCTCTATAGATCACTTCCTGGTCAGGAACGGGATAACGCTACCTTCCTGACCCAAGCAGGCGTAGCAATCGCAGCGAGGAACGAAGCTGATTTGGTTCATCGCTTAAATCATCTACTCGCACATCCTGAAGAGCTGCTTGTGCTCCGAAAGAATGCAGTTGCTTGCCAGCGCAAGAATGCCGCACCACAGGCGCTCGCCGCTATATTGGAGACGGACGTCTCCCCTCAACCAGGTGAGCTACAAACCGCTCTTTATGCAAGAGCGTGAATAAATTGTTTTTGGCTAAGGAGGATAAGAAGTACCATGAAAGAAAAGCTGGCTTGTGGAAGCCTGATGTTTCTCGCTATTTATATGTTACTCCCATGGATCTTAACAAGAATGTTAGGATACGGGGTCATCAACCGAGTTGGCAAAGGTGAGGTTGCCTTGACCTTTGACGACGGTCCCGACCCGGCCTCGACTCCTGCGTTCCTCGGCCTGCTCGACCGGCTCGACGTCCGCGCCACGTTCTTCGTGCTGGGCCGGCACCTCGGTGACCGCGGCCTTCTGCGCGAGATGTCCGGTGCCGGGCACGAGGTCGGTGTGCACGGATGGGACCACCGCGCCGCCGTCCTCCAGCGACCGGGCACGCTC
>JAIMBU010000079.1 GCA_023511325.1 Gorillibacterium sp. | reverse complement strand
GTAAAATCCTTACCAGAACGAACAGCCGCAATCGCTTCATTCATCAGACTCATAACCATTCTTTTGCTTTCTTCCGATACAGGATCTTCAATTTGCACATCGGAAAAGAGGGCGTCCTTAATATAAATCATCGATACGCCAATACGGCGCAAGGTATTAATCATATAAACGGTTAGCTGAACGCCATCTGCTAGCAATACAGCCCCGTTTCCTGCGAAAATCGTTCTACCCAAGTACTGGCCCGGCTCAACGGAATCAATGGATACGTATATCATGAGGCACCCCTTGTTTTGTGCTGGATTAGTATTCTGCTTTGCACTTACGTTAACTTAGTAGTTTTGCGATGGGCATACAGCGCCTTCTCTGCTGCCTGCTTTACCGTTTTCTCTGGATCTTCTAAAGAAGCAACAGATAATACATCTATAGCCGACTCTCCACCAATTCTGCCTAAGGCCCAAGCAGACGTGGCACGAATATCAGGACGTGGATCCATTTTTAGAAGCTGTGAAAGTGCGGGAACGGCCGTCTTATCCCGAAACATACCGAGACCGATGATGGCATTGCGCTGTAGTGGCTTCTTACCTCGCCAAGCAGCAGCACCCGATCCAAATCGTTCTTTAAATTCACGATTGCCAATGGTCAACAATGGAACAAGCAAAGGTTTAACCTTCTCTGGCTCCGGTTGCAAATCAGCATGGTGCGTCCAGTTGAAGCCTTTATTCTTCGGGCAGACGACCTGGCATGTATCACAGCCATATAGACGATTGCCAATTTTATCCTTAAATGACTCTTCCAGGTCATCCTTAGTCTGCGTAAAAAAAGAAATGCATCGCTGTGCATCAAGCACCCCGGGAGCCACAAAAGCTTGGGTTGGACAAGCATCGATGCAGAGGTTACAGTCCCCACAATCCTCTGTCAGTGGTTGGTCAGATGGAAAGGGGAGATTAGTCAGCATTTCACCCAGATAAACCCAAGAACCGAATTCAGGTGTAATGACAGAGCAGTTTTTACCGCTCCAGCCAATACCAGCGCGTACGGCCACAGCACGGTCGACAAGTGCACCTGTATCTACCACACTTTCGGTCCGAGCCTGCGGAACCCGCTCAAGAATGAAGGCTGCAAGCTTATTAAGCCTGTCATGGAGCGCCTTGTGGTAATCATCGCCCCAAGCTGAGCGCGCCAGAATACCGCGATAAGCCCCAGGCTCTGAACGAGGTGGATCAGGAAGCTTTGAGGGATAGGCCACTGCGATCGCAATAATGGACCGTGGACTGGCAAAAATCAACTCCGGATGGGTCCGCTTGTCGATATCCCTCTCTTCAAAGCCGCAATCATAGCCCTGATCCCGCCTACGTTCAAGCTTCTGCTTCAAATCCATGAAGGGGTCTGCTGAAGCAAACCCGATTTTATCAATTCCAATCGATGCTGCGACAGACAGGATCTCCTGCTTTAGCTGCAACCAGTCCTGCTCCGTCGCCTCTGATATGCTACGGATCATGCCGGTTTCCCTCCTTGGTCTTACAGTTAATCACCTTGCTTTTTCTAAAGCGTATTCACAAGAAAATAGAAAATTGCTTAGCTATGACTACCCCAGCGTTCTTTCCACCATTCGTAATAGGCATTAACTTGGCTCCAGTTAAATGGCTCTTCGCCAGCATTGGCCCGTGCAGTAAGCTGAGCAAGGCCTTCCTTCACCTTTTGCTCAACGATCGGTGAATAATGATAGCTTAACCTGTGCCGCTCATACTCGTCCTGATCTACCAGAATCTTTTCTCCACTTGGTGTAACAATCAAGTCTAGATCATAATCAATATAAGTCAATACATTCCCATAGACATAAGGAGGAGAAGCAATATTGCAATAATACCGGATGCCGCCACTCTGAATCAAAGCCACGATATTATACCAAGCACCAGGAATAAAAAATGTGACACTCGGATTGCGACTATACCATTCATTCCCAAGCGCTTCAATAATCTTGGTACGGCAATTTACCGTGACAATCAGGTTTAATGCAGCATGGCTCGGATGCAACATATCGCTCGGAACCCGGCGGTTCTCCATCCACATGCGGTGAAGGCGGCCGTTATGCTTAAAGCTTTTTATCACATAATTGTCCATATCCTTCATGATGACACCGGCCTCTTTCTCTCTCTTTGCTACAAGTATACAAGAAAAGCACATCAGCGCAACAATTACTGCGCCAATATGCTTTGCAAAATAAACAAATTAATTCACATTTGCGATGCTGAGCACCCTGCGTCCAATCGGTAAAAACCGTTCAAAATAACCTACAGCGTCAAAAACAGACAATTCCTGCGGTTCTCCATGCTCGTCCACTGCAATCAGAATACTGTTAACATCCCGTTGACGGAAACGTTTCTCCATGGTTTGAATCAGTTTTTTGCCAATCCCTTTGCGACGGTGCTGGGAATCGACTGCAAGACGGTAATAGTATCCATTGTTGTTGTCAATGGTGCCGATGATGACTCCGAGGATGCTTTCCTCTTCCTCAGCCACTAACACAAGCTCACTATCCCAAGACAATTGACGGGCTAAAGCACTGTTCGTTTCGTTGTAACAAGTCTCAGTCAGTACTTCAGCCAACAGTTGGTTTACATTAAGATAATCCGACAGCCGAAAAGTGCGAATCTGCATATGGTCGCTCCCTAGAAGATTAAAATCCGTTGCATTAGTTATTTTACGCTAATTTAAGTTAAATTTCCTCCTTTTTTAAGCAAAATATTAAATTTTTCTAAACTTATTTGCAGTTATCTCTTGAAAGCGCTTTATATTAACCGCTTACATCGTTTCTCTCGATAATGAGGCTGATTTTCATAAATTGTAATTTGGTGTCGAGAAATCTGGCTACCCGAACAATCCGCCTAACTCTCGGCAAATATTGACTCTTTTGCTCAATAAACCGCTTTTTATCGGGGAGTTTTAAAAAAAGTCAATGATCTTTGCAACACAAGGCTAAAATGTTTATAATGAATAGAGAAGTCATCTTCAAACCAAATTTTACATACCAGGAGGGATTCACATGGCTCATCAATTACCATCTCTACCTTACGCCAATGATGCTTTAGAACCGCATTTTGATGCTTTAACAATGGAGATTCACCATGATCGTCACCATGCAGCTTACGTTAATAATTTGAATGCTGCTTTGGAAAGTGCTCCTGAACTGAAAGATAAATCTATTGAGGCACTCATCGCTAACCTCGATGCCGTTCCAGAAGCCATTCGCACTGCCGTTCGTAACAACGGCGGCGGACATGCAAACCATTCCCTTTTCTGGCTTGTGCTTAGCCCCAATGGTGGCGGCGAACCTACAGGTGCAATCGCTAAGGCAATCGAAAGTGAGCTTGGTGGTTATGCCAAATTCAAAGAAGATTTCGCTAAAGCTGCTACAACCCGCTTCGGTAGTGGCTGGGCATGGCTCGCTGTCAAAGCTGGCAAGCTTATTGTGACTAGCACAGCGAACCAGGACAGTCCATTGTCTGAGGGGGCAACCCCGGTTCTTGGTCTAGACGTGTGGGAGCATGCTTACTACCTGAAATTCCAAAACAAACGTCCAGACTATATCGGCGCTTTCTGGAATTTGATCAATTGGGACGAAGTAAATAATCGTTACTCAGCAGCAAAATAATAGCGTTGCTAATCCCAGAATTAAACCAAAAAGTCCTCCAAGACCACGATAAAAGTGGAACTGGAGGACTTTTTGGGTATCTGGAGACAATTTTCTTCCAATAAATTATTAAGTTGCCCGTTGGCCATTTTCCCTTCCAACCACAAAGTATTTTTTGGCCTCAATCCAATTATGAACATATGTTTGACTAATCTGAAGTTCTTTCTGCATAACCTGTCCGCAATTAGTAAACCAATTAATTTGTTTAATTCTATCTAAAATATCTTGGTCCACATTCACATTATTTCCTCATTTTTACGATAGAAAAAAGAGCGTAGGGAAGTCCCATAAAGCAGCCATGATTGCTTGCAACGACAAGCTACTTTCATCACGTCTACGCTATGCTTAAAAAAGGACAACCCTACACTCTTCAGTTATAAGCCTCCATAAAGTTCCATGCTATGGAGGCTTATTGGTTATGGTTTTTTGCAATATAACAAACTTCAAAGTATTCAAAAGCTTGACATAACACAGTTGGTTTTCAGATGCTTTTAAGGTTAACCGCTACTTCTTACTTCTTTATACTGTCAGATGCTTTGGGTTCCGTTTTGGTAGCATGCTTAGCATCAATCATTTTCTCCAGCATCGGGGTTAAATCTTCCTTGATCTTCGCAATCAGTTCATCCCGGGTTATTCCGTGAGCTGAAGCAATCTCCGCTAGGCTTTTGCCTTCCTGCAGTTGTTTGTCCAACTCATCCTTGGATATGCCAATGATGGCAGCAATCCGGGCAAATTGTCCACCCATCTTATGCATTCGACCGTCATGCTTAGGACCTTTGTCGGCGAATGTCAAGCCTTTGGTCTCCACACGTTTTGTCCATTTGTCAGCCAATTTACTTTTCAATCGTTCAGCGGTTTCTTTGGTCATCTTGCCATTTTTGACCGCCTCGTCCAGCCTGACCGTTGTTTTCGTGGTTAGCTCTACGATCAGCTTATCTTTAGTGATCCCTTTTTCTAAGGCGACATCGGCTAGACTTTTACCAGACTTTAGTTGCTCCTTTAATTCATCGACCGTAAGTCCGATAACAGCTGCCGCGTCCACATAGGAACGATGTTCTCCAGCAGACCCGTCAGACCGATGTTCACCTTTATTCAGCGAACGTTGAGTATCCGTTTGTCTCTCTCTAAGCTGCTGGTCAGGCTTAAGTGCTGTAGCAAGCTTGTCGACAGCTATCTCCGGTTGTGCTTGAACGATGGACGCCGACAACACCTCTGTACCTTCTGCTGCATAGACCATCCCTCCTCCGCCCAGGGCAAGAGTAAGGGCTAACCCTCCGACAATCCACTTACTTGACTGAGTAGCCATGTTTTCCCTTCCTTTCCGGTATGTAGGGGAAGTAACCCCCAAAGTTAGTCTACCCCTTTTATTCAAACTCAAGCTTAAGATAAGATAAATTTTATTCATTTAGTGGTTAAGGTGGCTGCCGTGATAAGACTTTTTAGTTCAGCGCGGACAGCGTAGCGGCTCGGGGCAGATTTAGCACGGTTTCATCGTGCTAAATTGCACTGTTGGGCCGCTTTGAGCTATTTAGTGCTGTGCCACAGCGCTATTTCGTTCAGCGCGGACAGCGTAGTGGCTCGGGGGCGGATTTAGCACGGTTTCATCGTGCTAAATTGCACCGTTGGGCCGCTTGGGGCCATTTAGTGCTGTGCCACAGCGCTATTTCATTCTGCGCGGACAGCGTAGCGGCTCGGGGGCGGATTTAGCACGGTTTCATCGTGCTAAATTGCTTTATGGTTCAAATAGGTAGACGGGTTTGGAATTATTACGCCAAAGGCTTTAAATAGAGGGTGGACATGATAAGCTGACTCGCCATGCTTATCTTATCATGTTTAACAACTCATGATTTTCCGTTGAAAACATTTTACACAACAAAAGTTGGTACGTTAGTAGTTATGGTTTTGTAGCATTAAATTAATCTGTTGGGCCATTACTGACAATATTCACAGAGGACGTGGCTATAGAAAGGAAGATGCACGTCCTACTCCTGCGCTGGGCCAAACTCGTTGATGATCCGCAGAAACAGATTCGGGAAGGCATAGCGGTAAAGCTCACCTGGCCCCATCCAGGCATAGCCAGGTGGCAGTTCCTCGACTGCTGCCGCTGGTGCAGCTAGCCGGCAGCGGTACACGCGCATGTCCCACTTCAGGTGGCTAAACGTATGCTCCGCATCCGTTAGCCACTCTTCAGGGACAATGCGCAGCCCGTCTGCGGCCGCGAGCCCAGCCGCCAAGGCATTGGCGCTGGCATCGCCCGCTGCGCGTGAGCGCCCCTCCGTGGCTGCCGCAGTCACAACCGGAACGCCGGATGGCGTTCCGGTTGTGACCTCTGGCAACGCCACCTCGGGTAACGCCATCTCTAGCAGCGCTATCTCGGGCAGCGCCACCTGTGGCAGCTCCCACATGCGCGCGAGCAGCCCGGTCTGCGGCCGGCGGCGAATAAGTAGACGCCCCGTGGCGTCGACAATCAGCGCCGCTGCGCGGATTTCCGGGCGTGGCGGCTTCGCCTTGGCCTTGAGTGGGAGCTCATCCACGCGCCCCTCTAAGCGGGCGCTACAGTGCTCCATCACGGGGCAAGGCAAGCAATGGGCCGACTTAGGTGTACAGACGGTCGCCCCAAGCTCCATAAGCGCTTGGTTAAAGTCGCCAGCCGCACCCTCGGGAATCAGTGATCGCGCCAGCTTCTCGATTTTTATCCGCGTGGATGGCTTGGCGATGTCATCTGTAAGCAGGAAAAAACGCGATAACACACGCATCACATTGCCATCCACCGCAGGCTCAGGCTGGTTATAGGCGATGCTAAGAATAGCGCCTGCTGTGTATGGCCCAACTCCTTTAAGAGAGGAGATTGCAACAGGCTCATCAGGTACTATTCCGCCATATTCCTCCTTCACTTCACGAACAGCAGACTGAAGATTACGCGCACGCGAGTAATAGCCCAGCCCTTCCCATGCTTTCAGCACCTCCTCCTCCGGAGCATCTGCCAATGCCTCGACAGAAGGAAACTTGTCCATGAAATTATTATAATAAGGGATGACCGTATCCACCCGTGTTTGCTGTAGCATAATTTCAGATACCCAGATCCGGTAAGGGTCTTTATTTTTTCTCCAGGGCAGATCGCGATTGCTAGCACGATACCACTGCAGTAATTCTTTTGCATAAAATGCTTTCCGTTCATCTGTTATCGCTTGAGGTTGAATTTCCATGAAGTCTCCTTTTAACAATTTCTTCAGTAGGTTTATCTGTTATACTGTTAGGAAAACTAATCACTATCCCTAAGCAGATGATTACATTCTAACCGATGAATGAGAGGTTATCACTACTATGCTTACCCCGGGAGAACTCGCCGCTAAGCTGAACCGGCTTGTCCTATCCATCCTTCTTGTCGGCCACATCCACGTAGAGCCAGAATGGCGTCAAGGACCGTTATTGCTCAAATATCATTCCTTATGGATCATCCAAAAAGGTAAGGGTTTATTCACCATCGATGGTATCCGTTATCCAGCAGAGCCGGGAAAGGTTTTTTTCTTTGCGCCTCACATGAAGGTCGAACGAACAACAGATCCGAATGATCTACTTGAATATAGCTTTCTCCGGTTTCATTATACGGAAGTTTATGAAGAGAAGGAACAGTGGATTATTCCCGAGAACAGAACCAGCCCGTTTCCCCTAAGTGGAATGTATACCGTACATAACGCTCCACGTCTAATTGATCTGTTCGAGCAGATTTATCAGCTCTGGCAGCAGCACGGTCATATTACCGCCATGCGCCGTAACCTCCTTCTTCAGGAGCTATTACTTTTCCTCATACTCGACTTTCGGGCGCAAAAAAGTGCTGGAGACGCTACTGTTGCCATTGAACTAACCCAAGACTACATGGTCACTCATTATCGCCAGTCATTATCGGTGGAGAATTTGGCCCGAATGGCTGGCCTCAGCCCCAGTCACTATACTCGTCTCTTCCGTAAAACGATTGGTTATAGCCCAATCGACTATCTCACCCACCTGCGCGTGGACCGTGCCAAAGAAATGCTCGCATTGTCAGACTATCGACTTAAGCCGATTGCTGAGAGCGTAGGGTATGCCGATGAGTTTTATTTCAGTCGGGTTTTCAAGAAGATCGAAGGGGTTTCTCCGCGAGACTACGCCAAAAAACACCGAATCAAAGGTTCGCCATAAGGATCAATAGCATTCGGTTTTTCTGTACGACCTAAAGGAGGTGCCTTTGATGGCTCATTCACTACTAACTTATCAGCAAGCAACTCGACTTTATCTGGAAAAAGCCGAGCCCTATCTCCCGCTATTGACCATTTGGGGCATACAGTGGGCTTTAGCTGCGATTATGAGTCAGCTTTTTTTGTCAGGTGTACCTGCTTGGACAGTTGACACTTCTTTTTATCTTGCCATTGCAGCTAGCGTCGTTTATTTGACTTTTGTGGGGTTAAGGAAGCGGAAATCGTCCGCTCAACAACAACCAAAGATACAAACCGTTAACGTTAACCAAGCAACTACCTTCTCACCTATTACCCAAACTGTGCTTCTCACTGCACTCTTGCTGCTACCAGCCGTGCTGTTGATCCTATTTCACTGGAATGGTCTGTTATTTGTCGATTTATACCGCGCAAGTCTATTGACTGTCCTCTATCTATTGCTTGGCACCGGCTTCAACCGTTGGTTTCTTTACCTCGGGCTTTGGCTGCTGCTACTAATTTCGATGACAGCCGTGCTTTATTTAGGCTTTGCTCCCTTCATTCTCGGTCTAATGGGTGGGAGCAGTCTGATCGTCTGCAGAATACTGCTAAAGCG
>JAIMBU010000795.1 GCA_023511325.1 Gorillibacterium sp. | reverse complement strand
ATTTTTTGGCTTCCACTGATTTTTTGGAATCTGCGGAAACGGCTAGATACATCGAGGGCTTAAGCCATCCGCCTGCTTCTGTTGAACGAGGCATGGTCACCAGCGCATAAGCGCCTTTCTTTAAACTGTCCCAAGTACCGTAATTATTGGAAAAGCTCAAACGGAATAGGATCTTACCGGAAGCCATCAAATCCATTTGCGGGTCAAATTCTTTATCCGATGTATTCACATCCGCTGGAGGAACGATTCCTGCCTTACGCAATTCTTCGAATGCTTTAGTCCATTCGAGGAAAGTAGCCTGATCAATATTAAATTTGCCTTCATTCGTGATGACTGGGCCTTTACTTTTACTAAACTGGAATGCGGAATAAGCGAAATAATCACCTGCATAATCCTTAGTAAAATATTGTCCGGTTGGCAGTTTGGTTTTGGCTTCCTTCGCTAAAGCGAAGAAATCATCCCATGTCCAGCCATTCACAGGCGTTTTGATGCCGAGCTTATCTAACGCAGCTTTATCATAAATCATGCCGAATGCGACCGACCCAAGGGGCACAGCGTATTGCTTGCCATCCAATTGCCCTCCGGCTAATAATTTGGCATCAAGTTTGCTCACATCAACCTCTGGTGTCAGAACTGCCAATTGATTGCGCGCAGCCCAATCTGGAGTCCAGCCAGGATCTAATTGAATAATATCTGGTGCATTCTTGGCGGCAGCCTGGGTTGACAGCTTATCCAAGTAGCCGTCCATACCAGAATACTCCGGTTCGAACGTAACATTAGGATTATTCTTCGTGTACAAATCAAGCACAGCTAGTGTTGCCTCATGACGTTCTTGGGCCCCCCACCACATAATGCGTAACTTAACTTGCTCATTGCTTACAGCCGCCGTCGAACTTTTTGGCTCTGAACTGCTTTTCGAATCTCCTCCGTTCGCACATGCTGTTAGTGATCCAACTAATGCAGTTGTGACCAGGACTGACAGTAAACGCTTCCATCTGGACATCAATTTACCCTCCTATTTACATCTTTTAATATCTTGCTCACTATTATAGTAGCAACTCAGAATGAAGTTTTATAGGAGAGCAATGCACGATTTGTTTTGAAATTATCCGATAATACATGGCTTAAGCAAGTACGATGAAAGTAAAAAAAGCCCTGTTCAGCGGAAAATATCCGTCTGACAGGACTATACGCTATTGTTAGGAACTTAAAATGTGTCATAACAACTTTATTCTGTCCGATTATCGCTACTTGATACGAACGGCTTATCCGTTCCTACTCATGCTCAACAAATTCGAATTCGAAGTCACCAATACGGACATAGTGCCCATCCTTGGCACCCTTCTTACGAAGAGCATCATTAACTCCACGTTGTCTCATGATTCGGTCGAAGCGCAACAAAGCGTCATGAGTGCTCAAGTTCATCCGCTTCACCATCCGTTCGATGCTGACGCTTTCCACGATAAATGTATCATTGTCTCTGCGAATGACGATATCGTCATCCTCATTTTGCTTGGTCATACGATAAACCTTACGTTCCTCTTTGTCAGCCACTTCTTCCACTAAAGGCTCATTCGGAATCGCATCGAGAATGTCTGCTGCCCGGAAGATCAGCTCGCGTACGCCTTGATTGGAGGCTGCAGAGATGGGGAACACCTGAATGTCTTCCCTACCAATTTCGATCAGCTTGGCGTCGCGCCAGAGGCGCTCGACAACGTACTCTCCCATGTATCCGTAGCCGCCAAGGACCTGAATGGCCCGATCGGCGATGTTTTTGCCGACCCTGGCTGCGAACAGCTTCGCTCCGTCCGCATCGGCGCGGTTGCCTAACGACCGCAAGTCCAGCCTGCGTGCCACGTCGTACACATAGCTGCGTGCAGCCCGGAATTCGGCATACGAGTCGCCAATGTAGCGTTGGATCTGTCCGTGCTCTCGCAAAGGCACGCCAAAAGCGTGGCGGGTGTTGGCATACTGCACCATGGTTTCCAGGCAGCGCATGGCGATACCCAGAGACATTGCCGCTAAGGCCACTCGTTCGATCTCTAGGTTACGCATCATGTGTTGTAGGCTTGCTCCCTCTTCTCCAATGAGATTGCCCGCGGGAACAAGGCAGTGATCGAAGACAAGTTCAGCAGTCATGGAAGACCGCATTCCCAACTTGTCGTGCAGGCGTTGTCCTAAGGTGAACCCAGGCATGCCTTTCTCGACCAGAAAGGTGCTGATCTTGCCTCCGGTCTTGGCGTAGACGAGAAACACATCTCCCAAGGTGTTGTCGTCGATTGCCCCGTTGGTGATGAACATTTTCCGTCCGTTCAGGACATAATGGTCACCTTGGAGCTCGGCCGTGGTGCGCATTCCGAGAACGTCTGTTCCGGCCTCGGGTTCCGTCATACACATGCCGC
>JAIMBU010000794.1 GCA_023511325.1 Gorillibacterium sp. | reverse complement strand
GTTATTATATTGTGCGTTAATTATTTGAATGCTTGCATTGAACCCGAGTGTAAAACTAGAGCATAAGCAGCAAGTCGCTGTCCAATCTTTACTTTTATTACAGCAAGCTCCCAGTATGATTTGTGAAATTACTTGTACGTATGAGTTGCAGTCTAGTGACGAATATACACGCATTAAATGACGCAATGCTTGTAATATTAGGCGCATAAATGTACGTACATGTTGAATTATAATCAGAAAAACCGTATAGTATTGGTGTTCTTTTAATGGTACAATGGATGAACTAAGTTTAACAGGGGGTAACATTTTAATGGCTACAACTACAGGAAATTTGATTGAAAAGCTAGCTGTAAACACGATTCGGACGCTAGCGATTGATGCGATTGATAAAGCGAACTCCGGTCATCCCGGCATGCCGATGGGAACTGCACCGATGGCCTACGAGCTCTGGACGAAATTTATGAATCACAATCCGGCAAACCCGAAATGGTTCAACCGCGATCGTTTTGTATTATCTGCTGGACATGGTTCTATGCTGTTATACAGCTTACTCCATCTTACTGGCTATGACTTACCGCTTGAAGAGCTGCAAAAATTCCGTCAATGGGGCAGCCTTACACCTGGACATCCGGAGTTTGGTCACACCGCTGGTGTTGATGCGACAACGGGTCCGCTTGGACAAGGCTTTGCTATGGCAGTGGGGATGGCTATCGCTGAAGAGCACCTGGCCGACACCTATAACAAGGAAAAATTCCCCGTTATTGATCATTATACCTATGCAATCTGCGGTGATGGCGATTTAATGGAAGGTATCACAGGCGAGGCTGCTTCATTGGCTGGCCACCTGAAGCTTGGTAAGCTGATCGTGCTGTACGATTCCAACGATGTATCGCTTGATGGTGAACTCAGTATGTCCTTCTCCGAAGATGTGCAGAAGCGGTTTGATGGCTACAACTGGCAAGTCATCCGCGTGGAGGACGGCAGTAACTTAGAAGCGATTCACCAAGCCATTGCGGCAGCTCGTGCAGACTATCGTCCAACGCTGATCGAAGTGAAGACGGTGATCGGTTATGGTAGTCCGAACAAATCAGGTAAAGGTGGAGAGCATGGATCACATGGTGCACCACTAGGTAAAGCGGAAACCTTGCTTACCAAAACATTCTACGAATGGCCGACGCAGGAAGATTTCTACATTCCCGTAGAAGTTAAAGAGCATTTTGCCGCCGTCAAGAACCGTGGAATTCAAGCCGAAGCTGCTTGGAGCCAACAATTTGCTGAGTACGCTCAGGCTTACCCTGAGCTAGCGAACCAACTGGAAATGGCAATTAACGGTGAACTTCCTGAAGGCTGGGATGCTGAGTTGCCCGTCTATTCTCCAGAAGAGAAGGGCATTGCTTCCCGTCAATCCTCTGAGAAGGCGCTGAATGCCATCGCTAAGAACTATCCTATGCTGATTGGCGGTTCCGCTGATTTAGAAACTTCGACCAAGACAGGCATCGCTGTATCTGGTCGGATGACACCGCTTGACTATAGCGGTCGGAATATTTTCTTCGGCGTACGGGAATTTGCTATGGCGGCTGCCGTCAACGGTCTGATGCTGCATGGCGGTGTCAAGGCGTTCTCCGGAACCTTCTTCGTCTTCTCTGACTATATGAAGCCGGCCATTCGTCTTGGAGCGATCATGAAGCTTCCTTCCATCTACTTATTTACTCACGATAGCATCGCTGTTGGCGAAGACGGACCCACACATGAGCCGATCGAACAACTGGCTGGTCTTCGGGCCATCCCCGATCTAACGGTTTTGCGTCCAGCTGATGGCAACGAGGCAAGTCTTGCCTGGCGTTATGCTGTTGCGAACAAGGAAGGTCCAGTTGTCCTGGTGTTTACTCGCCAAGCCCTGCCAAACTTAGTAGGTTCAGCTGAGAAGGCTGCGATTGGGTTGCCGAAGGGTGCTTATGTTCTCTCCGATGCCAAGGATGGCAAACCACAAGCTCAACTCCTTGCCACTGGCTCTGAAGTTAGCCTAGCTATTGATGCTCAGAAGAAACTTGCTGAGGAAGGTATTGAAGTGCGTGTTATCAGCATGCCAAGCTGGGAGCTGTTTGAGAAGCAATCGAAGGAATACCGCGATTCCGTTATTCTGCCTGATGTAAGAGCACGTCTTGGTATTGAGATGGGGTCTCCCATGGGCTGGCACCGCTATGTTGGTCTAGACGGCGATACTCTGACCATCAATCGCTTTGGTGCATCTGCACCAGCCGGTATTGTGCTCAAGGAATACGGTTTTACGGTTGAGAACGTGGTCGCCAAAGTGAAAGCATTACTTTCCTAGATTCTTATCCACATAGGAAAACCCGCCGTAGACGGGGGAAATCTGGCTCATGAAGCAAGGCGCAAAGGCGCAGTTGCTGGC
>JAIMBU010000793.1 GCA_023511325.1 Gorillibacterium sp. | reverse complement strand
GCTATGTCACTCTTATACGGATGGGCATAGTCAACTTACGGCAGCAACACTTCTGAACAAAAGTGATGTTGCGATCTTTATCTCAAATTCCGGTGACACTGTGGAAATTCTTGATTCACTGGAGATTGCTAAGAAGAGCGGGGCCTGTACAATTGCCATTACCAAATATAATAAAAGCAAGCTGGCGGAGCAGGCTGATATCGTCCTCAACATCTCAACTCCGGAGTTATCGATTAGAAGCGGTGCCACGGGTTCCCGGATTGCCATGCTCACTGTGATTGATATTCTTTTTGCAGGCGTGGCCAGTGCGGAGTATCAGAATGTGAAGAAATACTTGTCGAAAACTCATAATGTGCTCGTGAGCAAGCACCGTAAATAATGCCAACAATAAAAAGACATCGGCCAGTTGTAATGGAGCCGGTGTCTTTTTATTGTTGGCATTGAAATAATAAATCAGAATATACATCCATAATAAAATAATATTTCAAAAACTATTGACGACATCAGAAAATCCCGTTAATATAAGTTTAAAGTTAATCAATGTTATATATAGTGACATTGATCAATAATGATATCGCTTACCTGAGATGTGCTCGTATTTTCTGTTAAACAACATGACATTTGCAGCATGAGAATTGAAAATGAAGCAAAGGAGGATGTCTATGGATGAGTATCTTGCAGGATTGATTACGGAAGAGATCAATCAGGAAACATTGCTAATCGATGAATGTACAACTGAACAAATGCTACTGCTCTTGAATCACCAGGATTCATTGGTTCCAGCAGCAGTAGCAGCAGAAATTCCGCAAATTGCTAAGGCAGTGGATGTTCTCTACCACGTGCTCAAGAATGGCGGCAGAATGTTTTATATTGGGGCTGGATCCTCTGGGCGGATTGGTGTGCTCGATGCATCGGAATGTCCCCCTACCTTTGGTACGGACCCCATAATCGTACAAGGACATATTGCGGGAGGAGACTCAGCGCTCCGAACAGCCATTGAGGGTGTTGAAGATAGCACTGAGGAAGGAATTGCTCTGATTGAGCGCTGTGGGGTCACGAAGAAGGATGCAGTTATCGGGATTAGCTCCAGTGGAAGTGCAAACTTCGTTATTGCTGGTTTGAGAAAAGCCAAAGAGCTAGGTGCTGCAACGATCGGTTTGGTTAACAACAAGAATTCCAAGGTAGAGAGTGTTTGCGACATCTGCATTGTACCCATTGTTGGGCCTGAAGCGATTATGGGCTCGACAAGGCTGAAAGCGGGAACTTCACATAAGCTGGTTCTCAACATGCTGACGACCTGTACGATGGTGAAGCTGGGAAAGACGTATAACAATCTTATGGTTGACTTAAAGGCAAGCAATCACAAATTACACGATCGTTCCATTCGTATTATTCAGGCTTCAACCGGAGTGAATGCGGAGATCGCAACGAGGTATCTCAATGAAGCTTCAATGAACTGCAAGTTGGCGATCATGATGATTAAAACCAGCCTGGATGCCGGTCAGGCAAAGCAGGTGCTGGACCAGTGCGGCGGAAGCTTGAAAGCGGCAATCCGCCTCTGCTGCAAGGTGGTTTAGTCAATCATTTTTAGCACGATACTATTCTTCAGGAGGCTAATAAGTATGAGAAGAAGAGGACATGTTTTAGCATCAATTATGGCTTTGACCCTGACGTTAACCACACTGACAGCTTGTGGAAGCTCTACAGACAATAATGCTAGTGAAAGTGCCAGCCCTCCGGCCACTGAAAGCACTCAGCCGGCAGTTGCTGCCAAAGACACGATTACGGCGCTGCTTCCTCCCGTTTCCGGCAAATTTCAAGACAATTTCGCTCAGATGGAAAAGGACTTTACGGAGCTATATCCCAATTTAACCTTGAAAATTGAACCAGCGAGCTGGGAAGACATGACGCAGAAGCTGGATACACAGGTCAACGCAGGTAGTCCTCCAGATATCGCCTTTATCGGATCGGATGGTATTTCCAAATATGTGGAGCAGGGAATGCTGATGGATATTACGGACACAGCAACTCCAGAGATGATTGCCGATTATGATAAAGCTCCAATGGAATATATGAAGAATGGTACGGGTCTTTACGGCTTCCCAGGCTACATGGAGGTTCATGCTTTAGGCGGTAACAAACAGTTCCTAGAAGCAGCTGGAATTGACTGGAAAAATATCCAGCAGAATGGCTGGACGTATGAGCAATTCCGCGAGGCGATTAAAAAGGGTGTCGTTAAGGATGGTGACAAAACCTCCCGTTATGGTTTTGTTTTCGCCACGGCCGGCGTTACCTCCAAGGATTACTTGAACATTCTACTCAAAAACGCAGGTATGCCTTCCTCCTTTGATAAGGAACTGAAATATACTTATACCAGCAAAAATTTCCTTGAGGTATTAAAAGCAGTTCACGAGC
>JAIMBU010000792.1 GCA_023511325.1 Gorillibacterium sp. | reverse complement strand
GAATAATTTTGTTCAACTCCTCTGCTTTGCGAATTGCCCCTTGCATCCGTTCATTTGCCGGTGTTAGGATAACCTCGGCTCCATAAGCCTGCAGCAGGTTAACCCGCTCGCGTGTCATATTATCCGGCATAACAATGATAATAGGATAGCCTTTGGCAGCAGCATTCATAGCTAGACCAATGCCTGTATTACCACTCGTAGGCTCAATAATAGTGCCCCCTGGACGCAGCAGTCCATCCTTCTCAGCCTGAGCGATTAAGTTGTAAGCTGCCCGGTCCTTCACACTGCCACTCGGATTAAACGATTCCAACTTCACCAGAACCTCTGCATCTCCCATCCCAACAAGCCGATTGATCCGAACAACCGGTGTATGTCCAATCAATTCCGTAATGTTATTTGCAATCCTCTCATCCATCCTGATCCGCTCCCCTCTGTTATTCCTACTCATTTTATCGGATTAACACTAGGATCGTCAACCAGAGCTGCTCTTTTCAGTTTGTCGCGAGGGTAACCATGGAAGCAGCAAAAGCCAAACGAAGAGTGGGGATAGACCGATAAGAAAGAGCAGTAAAGTGAGCGCGAAAGGGGAATTTGTCAGTGAAACCGTCACGACAAATGTCAGAGTACCTAGAATACGCCCGAAATTGATTCCCATCTCTCTTACCACAACATACTCCACCCGTTTTTCCGCTCCATCAGGTTCTTTACCAATAAGGTCAAAGACTACAGAGGTTACCGGAATGAAATATAACGGAATAAAGAGTGATGTCCCCACACCAAAAATGAGCAGTGTACGATAGTCAATCTGCCAGAAGAACGGTAAGATTACCAGCGCCATAGCCAAAACGCCAATCAGCATCGCCCATTTACGATGATGGTGCTTTAGTAAATGACCTACAACATAAAAGCTGAATAGGGATACCCCCGAGGTAATAAGCGCGTATTTACCAATTGAAAGCTCATTTTTGGTGCTGATGTACACAAGTAGAGTGATAATAAAAGCGAAGACTCCTTCACGCATGCCTTGTGCAATCATTCCTGGTAGCAACCTGCGCCAATTACGATCAACACGTTTAAGCAGCCGATAACCAAATGCCCATTCATAACATCCCTCTGGCTTCCGCATTTTCAGAAAGAAGCTGCAAACAAACCCTGCTGCGAAAACGATTACCGATAGGGTGAAAATAATCCGATACCCGCCAGTGCCGAGCATATTTGTAATAATAATGCCTGACAACCATGGTGCGAGCATGCCTGAGAAGGAGGTGAGTAGACCTGACCAGCCATTAAACCGATCTCGATCCTCCGGTCCCGTCACCTCAAAATACACTACATTAAAGGCAAGCCAAAAAAATCCTGCCATAAGCCCTTGCACACAGCCGAGAAGCAGATAATAATGGAACGCTTCCTTACCAAGCATGAGCACAAGCAGGTAAAAGACAACAGCCATAATGAAGCCTGCACGCAGAACATTCATCTTATTGCCTTCTTTAGCCCACTTGCCTGCAACCCAGAAGGTTAGTGCCATAAATATTTGCTGAATAACAGCAAACCAGCCGATCATGCCTAGATCGTTTCTCTCTTTCCATAGATAAATCTGGACAAAGGTCCCCGAAAGCGCACCCGCAACAATGAATAGCGTATGCACAAGTAAGAGCAGCTTGGATTGTGAGGATAACGGTGGTCTTGATTTACGCGAATCTTTGCTCCTCTGCCCAATACCAAATAATCTTCGGTCATCGTGATCGACACCTGTTCGTTCTATGTGTTTGCTCATGTTTCTTAACGTACCCCTAATCCATGAAAAACATGAACTAAAGCATCATCAACTATGATGCTTTATGGTATGATAATTTTGTTAATCCATAATAAGGGAGTGTTACATATGAAGTTAAGCTCTAGTTCTGGCTTGGTGATGGCTGGATGCATTCTGATCGGCGTCTCAGTCGGGATGCTCTTCGACAGACCTGAAGTATTCGTCCCGCTAGGCGTTGGCGTCGGTCTGATCGCTATGGCACTCATTCGTTCTCAATATGACAACAACCGGAACAGAAACCATCCATTCCATGATCATAACGAGGAAAATCACTGAGCTCTGATCAAAAAAAATCCCACACCACATTAGTGGAGAGGGATTTTTTGCGCTTGATTCATTTTTGGCTTTAGCATTGAAATTAACTTATAGCTCCGTGTAGTGTTGCATTTCTTTAAGAAAGGCCTGTCTTATTGTTCTCCACCCAACGTTTGAACAAGTCTAATTCGTCCAGGGTCAGACAAATACGTTTCAGTTTTGAAGCAATTCGGGCAAATATATAGGTTTACCTCAAAAATTTCCGGGAGAAGATCCTGTGGTAGTGAATGGTGCTTTACAGAAGTGAAATTGTCGCCAGACAGCCGGACCGTTCCACCTTGCAAC
>JAIMBU010000791.1 GCA_023511325.1 Gorillibacterium sp. | reverse complement strand
AGTACAGACAGTCTTGATGGATATATCGCTCGCAAGAACAAGCTTGTGACCAATCTTGGAAAGCTTCTGGACCCATTAGCTGACAAACTTCTGGTTACAGCCGTGCTGATTTGTCTTGTTGCAATGGGTAAATGTCCTGCATGGATCACGATTATCATCATCAGTCGTGAATGGGCAGTTACGATGCTCCGTCAGATCGCTGCCTTGCAAGGAAATGCACTTGCCGCAAGCAAATGGGGCAAATGGAAGACTGCGGCCCAAATCACCGCGATCATTGCGATGTTACTGAACAATTTCCCCTTTAGCTTCCTTGATGTTCCTTTCGATATCTATGCGATGTGGGTAGCAACGCTTATCACGATCTACTCAGGGATTGATTATTTCGTCAAGAATAAAGAGATTCTAAACCTATCTGAAGCTTAGTCTGCTGAAGCTTTCGCTGTCACTCTTTCCGGATTTTAGCTATATCCATTTAGTTTGGATATGGCAGAATCCAAAGAGTGAGCAATGCGAGGCTTTTTCTTTTAAAATAGGCTAGATAAGTTGAACAAAAGAATTGACCAAAATATAGGTTAAGGTTTCCCGCAATGGAAAAAGGAGATGCATACGATGAAAGCTGAATTAATCGCCGTAGGAACAGAACTGCTACTTGGACAAATTGCCAATACCAATGGCCAATTTTTAGCCCAGCACTGTGCAGGTATGGGTATAGATGTCTATTTTCAGACAGTGGTTGGAGATAACCCGGATCGATTAAAGGAAGCTTTGGCTATCGCTGCAGGGCGCGCGGACCTGATTATCTGCACGGGAGGACTTGGACCCACTCAGGATGATTTAACGAAGGATGTTCTTGGAGAGTTATTTGGTAGGAAGCTTGTAATTCATCAGCCTTCACTGGATACCATGGTGGGTTTCTTTCGTGACCGCGGCGCAGTTATGATCGACAGTAACCTCAGACAGGCGCTCATGCTCGAAGGAAGCGATCCGCTTGTCAATGACACTGGTCTTGCCGTTGGAAACGGGTTGACCGAAGGAGATACTCATTACATCCTGCTTCCTGGACCACCGCGGGAGATGAAGCCGATGTTTCTAAATTATGCGATTCCTTGGTTGCGTAAGGTGATGACGGATGAGACACCACTTTTCTCCAAAATGCTCAAGTTTACCGGGATTGGTGAGTCTAATCTCGAACACGCTCTCTTGGATATGATCAAGGAGCAAGTCGATCCGACGATTGCTCCTTATGCCAAGGAAGGCGAGGTTACGATTCGTTTGACAACGCGTGCGGCAACCCAGGCAGAAGCCTACGCCAAGATGGCGGTCGTGGAGGCGGAGATTCGTCGTCGCGTTGGCGAGTTCCTGTATGCCGAGGAGGATGTGACCATTGAACAGGTTGTCTACCGTCTACTCCAAGAGAAACAGGTAACCTTGGCGGCTGCAGAGAGTTGCACAGGTGGTTTGCTTGCAGATCTCCTTACCACAATACCAGGAAGTTCATCGGTGTTTCGCGGTGGGGTTGTATCGTACTCGAATGAACTGAAGGCGTCCTTGCTAGGAGTTCCTATGAACCTACTGGAGGGGGAGGATGCACCTGGTGCTGTAAGCTCCGAAACGGCTAAAGCAATGGCTGAGGGGATGCTAGCGATCGCTAAGACGGATTATGCCATATCGGTCACGGGCGTGGCCGGCCCAGATCCATCAGAGGGTAAACCAGTTGGGCTGGTATTCTTCGCTGTTGCTTGTAAGAATAAGCCAACGGAGGTCATTGAGTCACGGTTTAGTGGTAATCGGGAGACCATCAAGCTGAAGGCGGCCAAGTCAGCGCTGTATCTTCTCTGGGTACGATTGAACGGCTAATTGGCTAAATCAACATTAGGGGTGAAACTTGTGCAAGAACGCTCAACCCTTACTAAAAACAGTTGCCAGTTAGACGAGTCTCTATTATAATAAGATTTAACAAGTTAGCGGAAGCACCGCAACGAAAGTCTTATCTTTCGTTGCGGTGTTTTGCTTTGTGAGCTTTCAGATTATCGTCAGCAGTGAACGGGGTAAGCTTTTTGGTGCCTGACTCTACTATTTACAAGATATACGAATGTATGTTCGAAAAATGCTTGCAAATGGGCAAAAAAAGAGTAGAATATAAACTATAAAGTGAGAAGGATGTGAGTCGTTTGTCAGATCGCCGTGCCGCTTTGGAGATGGCTTTACGCAATATTGAGAAACAGTTTGGCAAAGGATCCGTTATGAAGCTCGGAGAATCTGCACATATGGCAGTGGAGACCGTCCCAAGCGGTTCCTTGGCTCTTGATATAGCTCTGGGAGTCGGAGGATATCCCCGAGGAAGAATTATTGAAATTTACGGACCAGAGTCGTCTGGTAAGACAACGCTTGCTCTACATGCCATCGCTGAAGTACAG
>JAIMBU010000790.1 GCA_023511325.1 Gorillibacterium sp. | reverse complement strand
AAATGGTCGGGACGACACGATTTGAACATGCGACCCCCTGCTCCCAAAGCAGGTGCTCTACCAAGCTGAGCTACGTCCCGAGATTAATTTATCTTTTATCTGATTTATCCTTAGCCCGAAAACTCGGTTTTAAGGAAATGGCGTTCCCAGAGAGATTCGAACTCCCGGCCTTTTGATTCGTAGTCAAACGCTCTATCCAGCTGAGCTATGGGAACAAAAATGTTTTGGAGCGGACGAAGGGATTCGAACCCTCGACCCTCGCCTTGGCAAGGCGATGCTCTACCACTGAGCCACGTCCGCAAGGCGTGTTTGCCGTTTCGCACACCAGAGTGTTTTTCGCGACAAGGAATATAATATCACGTTTATTTAGACATTGCAATACCCTAAATTGAAATAATATTATCATGTAATTCCCCTGATTAAATACCTGCCTTTTCAACCTCGTATGTCAGCTCAATTACTCTGCTTCTTCATATGATACCTTAGGAATTGTTGTTTCCTGTGAGCACATGTGAATCTTGGTTTCCGTTAAGTTCCCAGCCACAAGTTACATGAGATATCCGTAATAGCCTCAGAGAAATTCCAGACCTGAGCCAGCCTATGTGTTAAAAAATTTTATAATCATTTATTGAAACATTCTTTCTATTAAAAACGTTATATATGTATAGAAATCGTGTTGAGATGCCTCAATGTTGGGTAATAGATAATAGACATGCTAATACTGAATAAATGATATAGGATACACCTCAAAAGGGAGACGAAAAAGATGAAATATCTAACTGCTAAACGTACGATATATGGACTGTTGGTGATTGTTTTAATGCTTTCACTTGTTACGACAGTGAGCGCATTGGGAAATCGCACTGAAGCCACGAATACCCAAGAGAAAACCATTACCGTCTATATTTCTTCCCTTCAAATAAATGATAGTCTAGCCACGATCACAGCGGATGAGATCAATTGGTACCAGGGTGATGAAGCAGATCGTATCTTTGCGCAAAAAGATCCTGAGGGGGCTGCTGAAATGGGCGGTACACTTGATGGGTACTATATCGTTAACGACGAACACGTGCTACAAACCTATACAATTAATGATCATGCTCAAGTGCTGATGCAACTGTACGATCCCTATACAATTAAATGGAACCAAGAAATTACATTGCCACAGCTTATAGATGTATTCAGTCATTCGGACATCATGCAGCAGAGTGCCATTCCGTATCACCTTACCTTGCAGAATGGTGAAGTAACGCGAATTGTTCAGCAATATATTCCTTAAGTCATCTTTAGTTTTTAAGATAATTCGAAGCAAAGTGATTTAAAAACAAGAAAGAGCAGGAGGGATGACCTCACTGCTCTTTCTTGTTTTTCACTTTTAACCATCGAGCTCTCAGGTAACAAGATGTATAACCATAAACTGCTGCCCCTTTTATTATTTTGCTTGCACCATAACTTTATCTACTAAGCCACATACATTGCTTTAGCCGCGAGAAATATTCCTTGCTCTCCTTTATTTCAAGCCTTTCTCCAGCACATAAGCATCCCATTGTTTAATGTACTCTGTCTGGATCTTCTCAAGACCTGCCTGCTTGGCCTTCTGCATGAAGGTTGCCAACCCTGCGTCAACATCCTTTACCAGTCCAGCTTCCAGCGGATACAGGTATTGCTTCTCGACCTGCTCAAGTGCCGCTTTCTCTGCCTGATAGGAGGTGTAGTCTTCGGCGAAGCCTGTAAAGATATCCGGCTTCTGAATCTTGTCTAACTCGGTGAAGATTTGTTTTACGCCATCATACGACTTGTCGAATAGCATGTATTCCGGATTCCGCCACGCCCAGCCGTTCATGGCTTCGCGTGGGAAGCCGTTGGTTGAAGTGTCTCCTATAAGCTCATAATAACCATTCGCATCAATCTTGTAGTTCTTTCCTTCAATACCGTATTCAGTTAACTGATTGTAACGTTTATCCGTAACCAGCTTCTCGTAGAAAGCCAGTGCGCGTTCCGGGTTCTTACTGCTCTTTGGAATAGCAAAGCCATTATGAATGGGGTGAACCGGTGTTGCGTAACCAATGGTGTTACCATACGGATAGTAACCCAAATCCCAATCCGGATGCGCTGCTTTGACCTTCATCAGTGTATCGTTGAAGCGGGTCGGGTTATCTCCGAAGATGCTAGCCGCCTTCCCAGCAATAACTGGATCCTGAAGGGTGTCCTTCACGTTCAGCACGTTTTTGGAAATCAAGCCTTTCTCCTGCCAGCTTCTCATGGTCAGCAGTTCTTGCTTGTGTTCCTCCGAACCCCAATAGAGATAAGCTTTGGATGGGTCGCTGTATTTGATACCTATGCCGTAAGGCAGCGGACTTCCAACCATGGCAGTAAAAGTAGAGTAAACATCGTGCAGGTTGGTTTTCACATCACTGTTGAAG
>JAIMBU010000789.1 GCA_023511325.1 Gorillibacterium sp. | reverse complement strand
GATCTACACCCTAGAGTTCGTCGGCAGCGTCCGCTGTGTATAAGAGCCAGGGCGGGCAGCCTGCCCGCGGCGAGCCGGGTGCTGCGGGCGGGATCAACACTTTCCTCGTCACTGCCTGAACCTTCATCTCCTTTTTGTTTTTTAAGAAAAACAATAACTTCGAAGAAGAAAGGAAAAGTAAACTATGGTTAAGGTAAATGCGTGGGTAACTACAGCAGATTTGTGCAAACGGTTAGAGAGATTGGAGGTTGTAAACAAAGCGATTGAGGCGGATTCAAGTGTGACAGACGCTGTAGTAAAAGCGATTGCCACCTGCACGATTAAAGTAGATACGGAACAAAGCTATCAGAAGATGGACGGGTTTGGTGCATCGTTCACTGACGGTTCTGCTTTTCTTGTGCACGATACGCTTGATGCAGAAGCTTCCACTAAGGTGATGAGCAAGCTGTTCGATCCAGCAGCAGGCATCGGCATGAGCTTTTTGCGCCAGCCGATGGGAGCATGTGATTTTAACGCCGAGATTTATAGCTACAATGAGCTTCCAGCTGGAGAAGAAGATTTTGAACTGAAGCATTTTTCTATTGAGCACGACAGAGCTTCAATTATTCCGTTGCTTAAAGAAACGCTACAAATGAATCCGAATGTTAAAATCATGGCTTTACCTTGGAGCCCACCCGGTTGGATGAAAACATCTGGGACGATGATTGGAGGCACCCTTCGCGAAGAATGCTATGCGGTTTATGCCGACTATTTCGTCAAGTTTATCCAAGCGTACGAAGCGGAAGGTATTCCGATCTACGCGGTAACACCCCAGAATGAACCGGGCTACAGTCCGACGCAATATCCCGGTATGATCATGACAGCGGAGGAGCAGATCTCATTCATTCGCGGACATTTGGGGCCGGCCTTCCACGACAATGGCATAACGGCACTGATCATCTGCTATGACCACAACTGGGATATCATCGATTATTCACGCAAAGTATTAGGGGATGCCGAAACCGCACGCTATGTTTCCGGCTCGGCTTGGCACTGCTACGGTGGAGAACACGAGGCTATGTCGATCATTGGCGAGGAGTTTCCTGAGATGGGAATCTGGTTTACCGAGGCCTCTGGTGGTGAATGGATTCACCCGCAACGAGTGGCTTTCCATGATCAGATGAGACATGTGGTCCGCAGTACAAGAAACGGTGCTAAATCCGTTGTCTGGTGGAACATTGCTTTAGATGAGCATAATGGACCAACTGTGCTTGCAAAGAGTACTTGTCGGGGCTTGCTGAGAATTACGCAAAGCACGAAGGAAATTGAATATAACCTAGACTATTACACCATGGGTCATATCAGTAAGTTTGTGCAGCCTGGTGCTGTGCGAATTGAGTCGAGTTCATTACGCGATGAAGTAGAGACGGTCGCTTTCCGCAATCCTGACGGCTCCCTGGTGTTAATTCTATCGAACCAGACAGCTGTGGAGAAGCAGGTCAACATAAGCTGTGGCGAATCAAGCTTCTCCGTGGAGGTACCGGGGGATAGCGCGGTTACCATCACCTGGCAAGCATAATGCCGGGCATCAAACCAAATGGATAAAGCGTGCGATATTCTAGCAGAAAATCCCTCGAACTAGTTTACAGGCAAAAGCCCGGCGTCCAATCCATTGACGTCGGGCTTTTATCCATGTGACGTTATTACTTCTCAAAGGATATTTTACTTGTCTCCTGACCATTTAAAGGTCGCAACGCTTTTTCGCGGCAGGCTATAGGAGAATGATTTATCATTCCATGTGACTTTAAAGCTGGCATCAATGTCACCTGTATTGGTTGCAATTAGCACGATCGAGTCATCTGGATTCTTAAAGCTTACCTGTTCAAGGGTATCCGCTTCTTCATCTGATCCGATCCGAACAGCCCCTGCATCAACAAACTTGCTGGCATGACCAATGGCGTAATACTCAACATTTTTGACAACATCGCCATTAGCTTTGATTGTCACGACACCACGGCAATCCGCGCAACCACCGTTTTGCGGTCCGAAGCTTTCATCAAGCGCCATATTCCAGAGGAGAACGGCCTTGGCATAATTACGTGTCGTACCTACGATCAGTGTAGAGACATTCCACGCTAGGTTATCTGCGAAGTCACTTGCCCACTCACCGCCGCTGCATTCGGTGAAATAGACATTTTTATCTGGCTGGCTATTGTGAATAGCGCTTTGTGCGCTGGGTTCCCCCGCATAGCAATGCCAGGCTGAGCCATCAATATAAGGGGCCGCCTCAGGGTCGCCTAGTACGGTCTCGGAGTAGCTGATGTTGTCCCAATTATGATCGTACGCGATAATTTTGGTGCCGATTTTTTGCTTGGCTAGTGTTGGACCAAGATGATTCTTAATGAAGTTTGCTTGATCTTGGGGGCTCATGCGCATGCTGGGAT
>JAIMBU010000788.1 GCA_023511325.1 Gorillibacterium sp. | reverse complement strand
GTATATAAGGACTGATTCGACGATGCTGCAAAAGGGAAACAAAGGGTAGCATAAAAAGCTCCTTTTAGGATCGGTTACGAAATTCTTATAATAAAGAAATTTATCCCTGATTATTGAATCCAGCGCTTTAATTAGTGATTGTTGAATTCAGAGCTTTAACTAGTGATTATCGGATTTACAGAGCGCTTGTACTCGTTGGGGCTCATGCCGGTGATTTTCTTAAACATATTGGAGAAGTAAGAATAATGCTGAAAACCGACTTTTTCAGCCAATTCATAGTTACGAAATTTTCCTTCTAGCAAGTAAGACTTGGCCAACTCAATTCGTTGCTCCAACACATAATCAATGACAGACTTTCCGATTTCTTTTTTAAACAGATGACTAAAGTGTGAGGTGCTAAGGCCTGCTTCAACGGATATATTCTCCAGCGTCAGTTCATCTCCAAGATGCTGCTGAATATGTTTAATGGCCCTAGCAATTTCCGGGCGCACCGCAAGCGCACTAGCGATTGTGTGGTCACGTGATTGCAACCATTCTTGCAGCAGACTCACGTTTTTGTAGACGCTCTCTGTTTCCAGGAAGTGAGGCCATGCTGGTAAATGAGCCGCTTGTCTTAGATGGGACTCCATTTCTATTAGCCAAGCAACGACGTCGGAGGGAGTGGGCTTGAATTTAACCAGGTACGACAGGATGTTGTTGATCCCTTTGAGTGCTGCTTCTGAGCCTGCCGCTTCAGACAAATGAGCGGTAAATTCATTCAATTTGGACCATTGCTCGGGACTTAAACGATAGAAGGATTGCAAGCCGTCGGAGAAAATGATCTTGGATTTCTCCTGATAAAACGAATGAATTAACAACCGATCCGTCTGTTTGTACACGTTACGGATAAGCTTAGGCCAATTAAAGGGTTCACTAGCCGCCATTTTCAAAGTCAAATCCAGATATTTCTTTAAGGGAACTTGCAGGGCTTGCTCAATTCGCTGACAGACCTCCATGTATTCTCCTTTGTCTGACTGCTGTTCGCGTAAACTGAGCAGAATCGCTACACGTCCAAATTGCAGGGGAAAGAGCTCCGTATGCACGCTCAGGACGGAATGCAAGGATTCGCGAATCATCTCTAACATACTGAATTCAATCAGTGTCCGGTCATTGTCGGAGTAACGCGCATGAAATCCACTCAAGCTATCAGCTTCCCCAATCAGCAGAAGATAGTGGGGGGCTTCCAGTTGTGCTCCAATCGCATAACCCTGTTGGGTAATCTCAGAATCATTCGCATATAGGCCAGTCAATAGTTGTTGAAAAAAATGTTTGCGCAGCGGATAGCGGTTATTCTGGATGGTTATCTGACTTTGGGAGAAGGAGCGAACCTGGGATTCCTTCTCGGATTCGGACAGTGCTTTGTCCAGAGCAGCCTTGGTTTCAGCAAGATCGACCGGTGATTTGAGGATATATCCAGATGCCCCGTTCTCCAAAGCCAGCTTTACATAGCTGAAATCTCTATGGGCGGTCAAGATGACGCATTTCGTATGAGAGGAACGGCTGTTCATATGCTTCAAAAGTGTCAGCCCATCCATGACAGGCATGGTAATGTCAATTAAAGCGATATCGGGTAGAAGAGCTTCGATCAATGCCAATGCTTCCTCCCCATTGGTTGCTTCCCCAACAATGGTATAGCCCCACTCCTGCCATGGGAAGGATTCTTTAATATGTTGGCGGGCGATCAGTTCATCGTCAACCAGGATTAGCGTCTTCATGCAGAATCACACTCTCTCTTGGAAGTTTAATACATATTCGGGTGCCGATTCGCGATTCGCTATCGATGCTTATGTGGTAGGATTGACCGAACATCAACCGGAAGCGTTCATGGATATTGAGAATTCCAATGTGTTTAAAGCTCTTGGACGCCTCTTGGGATTGCTGCAGCTTCATGTTCACCTGTTGAAGGGTTTCTGAATTCATCCCCACTCCATCGTCTTCAATTAAGATTTCCCAGTAATCCTCCTCGACCATGGTTCCAATATAGACAGTCCCTCCTTGTTCCTTAGGCACAATACCATGAAAGATGGCATTCTCCACAAGTGGCTGCAAGATAAATTTCGGGAGTTTACATTCAAGGGATAGCGGGTCGATATCCATTTCAAACCGGCATTTATCAGGATAACGAATTCTCATTAGTTCCAAATAATTCTCCACCGCGATCAATTCTTCCCGGAGCGTAACGGGGTCGGGAGAAGTATCAAGAGCATAATGCAATTGGTTGGTTAATGCTGAGATCAATTGATCCATTCGGGCTGAATCTCCACGTCTGCCTAACATGCTGATCGTATTGAGTGTGTTGTACAGATAGTGAGGCTTAATTTGGGCATGAAGGGCGCGGAAATCAGAAAGCTTCTTCTGCTCCTCGCTACTTTTAAGGTCAATCAGCAAC
>JAIMBU010000787.1 GCA_023511325.1 Gorillibacterium sp. | reverse complement strand
ACGTAAATCTTTGAAAGACCTCATTTTAGAAATGGAAGATGAGGTTTTAGCAAATGCGGGCGTTGATGTATTCGAAGAGGTTTTCAAATTAATTTTTTCAACTAAAAAGGGAACTCGCTGCCAACTGCAGACGGTTTCCCTTTTTCCATTACTAATTGTGTTTATTTCCTTGCACCTGGTTTCCCTGCATCATGTTTCCGCGCAGTATTATTACCGCACAGTGCTTTCTCACACTAAGCTTCACCCAGCTAAAGATGAAATTTGATCCGTTGAGCTAGTTCTCTTATGAGGCCGATAACGATCTCCAGCCCAATAGAAATAAATGCCACTTAAGCTGAGCACAGATAAGGTCACGAAGAGAGAGGTTCCACCGACATGGACCAGGAGGATACCGCCAAGCAGTGGACCGAGGAACGAGCCAATGTTCTGAAAGGTTTGGGCACCAAAATAAGTACCTCGCATCCCCTCTGGAGCAATTTCATCGATCAGCAGATTTCCGGCTGGAAATGCAAGGATCTCCCCTAAAGTGAACACAAACATGGAGAGGAGAAAAGCTAGTTTATCATGAGAGAATGCATAACCAAGATTACCGAGAGCAAAAAAGATATTCCCGGCTGTGATCGAGGATACCGGACGACGTTTACCAGCCCAAACCGATAAAGGAAGCTGAAAGAGGATAACGGTTATGGCATTCAAACTGATCATGATACCAAAAAGACCAATGCCATCGGTGAAAGCACCATTCAAATATTGCGGCAAGGTGACATTCATCTGCGAGTAACTGATCGAGCCAAGGATACCACCACACAGATAATAACGAAATTTAATGTCCTTACGAATAATTCTCCATGCTTTGCTGAAGGTATTGTCGCTAGATACGCCACCTTCAATGCGGTGAATTCTGAAACGCGCGAGGAGTACGACCAGCACTAAAGCATACAGCAGGTAAATTCCACCTGTTAAAATGAAGGCCAGTGAACTATTTCTCGTGCTAAAATATGCGCCAGCAAGTGGCCCTACAGCCACTCCAACATTAATGGCGAAATACCGCATGGAGAACACTTGAAATCGTTTCTCCTTCTCGGTTAAATCCGCCATCAGCGCTTGGGACACAGGCTCAAAAAAGGATCGACATAGTCCATTTACAACATTTAGCAGAACAAAAACCATAGGCTCCCGGGCCAAACCGAAACCAACAAAGACTGCACTCCAGCAGAATAACGCTGCTAGCATAACATTCTTCCGGCCCATTCGATCAGATATAGTTCCTCCAATAAACCCACCAACTGTGCCCGCCAAAGAAGAGGCCCCGATAATCAAGCTATTGGTGACGATTCCGGCGTCGCTATATTTAGCCAGATAGATCGCCAGAAAGGGGAGACTCATGCTTGATGCTGCCCGTGCTAGTACGGTTCCGACGATGAGAATACGGACTACTGGATGAAAATCATTGATAAAAGCTGTTAAGCGTTCTTTATTCTTACGAATTATGGTGGCGAACATTCGATTGAACATGGTGACCCCTTTACATATTGATCTGACGGGAAAACTCCTTGTTTCTCTTGCGATTTCGGGCTACGGCTAGGAGAAGCGTTCCCAGTAGGCCAATCTGCAGAAAGACCTCCTCCCAAGTTGTATGAAAAGATAACATCACCGCAGGAGTAGACCTCAGCCAGCCAGCATCCTGTAAACTAAGAATACCAATCCCAATAAAACGAACGCACAGGAAGATCGTTAGCAACGGAACAGTAAGTGCAAGGTAGCGGACCAACTGCTTGTGGGGTAGCCGCGGGACAGTCCAAAGTGCAGCAATTAGTAAGACAACTCCCAGAGCACAACCACCCGCTAAAGCAGCCGGTTTTATGTAAGTTAAAAGAGCAGGCACATAAAGCCCCGCTTCTACTCCATCACGCAACGTCGTCATGAAGGCCACTCCCGTTAGCAAGCTAATATTTCCAGTGGATAATGCACTAGCTGCTTTGAGGCTAACACGTTGCCGCCAAACCGCCTTCCCTTGACCAAACCGACGTTGAAGACCAAGCGAGAGTAGGAACGAAGCCGCTAGCAAGGCGAACCAGCCAGATTTTGAAGAGACGATTAAGGGTTGAAGGTAGATTGTTAAACAGGCGGTAAGAATTCCTGCCGCAAGGAGCCCCATTAATGCCCCGCGAATGACATGCTTACGTTTATCCGCTGCTCCAATTTGGCTAAGCCAGTTGTATAATGCTAGTAAAATAAGCAGTCCATCCAGTCCACTCCAATAGAGGAACAATGCCATATCTATAGCAGGCCATCTGTTGAAAAACATTAGCAAAGTGATCAGAATAAGGATGATGAGCGCCAGAAATCGAAACTTTCTCATAGAATCCTTCCTATCAACTCATATAATCGAGAATTTTTCTGCTGGAGCAAGGATAAACGCCTTCGGCG
>JAIMBU010000786.1 GCA_023511325.1 Gorillibacterium sp. | reverse complement strand
CTGCTGGATCAACATGATCCAGCAGGCCACCCCGTTCAAGTAAGTCTACCTATGCACCTATGCTTAACTCTTAATGGCACCCATCATGATCCCTTTGATAAAGTATTTTTTGACGAAAGGGTAGACCATAACAATCGGCAGGGTAGCGACCATGGTCACAGCCATACGGATACTTTCGCTAGAGACCGGAATTCGCTTGCTGCTTTGCGCCAGTTGTTGCGCTTCGGACATCATTCCTCCGGTTTGGTACTGATTTAAGATTTTCACCAGAACCGCCTGCAGGGTTTTCAGATCTGACTTGTAGGTATAGACATAGGAATCATACCAAGCATTCCAATGACCGATAGCGAGGAATAATCCAATGGTTGCCAGAATGGGAACGCAGAGCGGCATGACAATCCGGAAGAAGATTTGCAGATCATTCGCACCATCGATTCGGGAGGACTCTTCAATTTCGGCCGGAATCTGCTCAATAAAGGTTCGAACCAGAATCATCAGGAAGACTCCGATCAGGCCGGGGAAGATGAAAACCCAGAAGGAATCGATCAGTCCCACAGATTTGATCACCATATAGGTTGGAATTAATCCGCCGCCAAAATACATCGTGAAGACAAAGAAAAAGGAGAAAAATCTCCGCGCTAATAAATTACGTTTACTGAGTGAATAGGCAAGCATGGAAATACAGAAGATGGAGAGGGTACTACCGATGATCGTTCTTAGGGCGGTAACTCTGATGGCTGTCCAGATCTCAGGATTTCTGAATATCGTAATATAGCTTTCAATGGTGAATACCCTTGGCCACAAGTATAAGTTTCCTCGTAAGGTATCCGTCGCGTCATTTAAGGAGATGACGAGAATATTCCAGAATGGATAAAAGGTAGCCAAAAAGATGAGGGCTAAAAAGATATATAACATCGCATCAAAGATGTGTTCTGAGATTCCAGTTTTGCTTTTCATACATGTCCCTCCAAGACTACTAAAATAAGGATTGCCCATTCACTTTTTTTGCTATCGAGTTGACGATGACCACAATGATAAAGGCGACGACGGAACTAAACATGCCAACTGCTGAGGCATAGGAGAACATTCCGTTTTGGATCCCATAGCGGAAGGAGTAGGTTGATAACACATCCGAATAGTCTCGTGTAAGGTCATTGCCTAAGAGGAAATGTTGGTCAAAGCCAGCATTCAAGATGCCGCCAAGTGCCAGGATGAGCAGAATGACAATCGTTGGTTTAAGGTGAGGCATGGTAATGAAGCGGATTTGCTTGAATCGATTCGCACCATCAACCTTGGCCGCCTCGTATAATTCTGGGTTGATGGCTGAAATAGCGGCTAAATACATAATCGAGCTATAACCCATGTCCTTCCATGTGTTGCCCATAGCAACAATCCACCAGAAGTATTTACCTTCCTGCAAGAACAGGACGCTTTCATTGGTAATATGCAGCAATTTGAGTAGCCCGTTGATCGCTCCGTCGGAAGAAAGCAGGGTGACAATAATATTGGCGGCAATAACCCAGGAAATAAAGTAAGGCAGGTAGGATGCCGTTTGAACCGTTTTCTTAAAGCCAACACTTTTGATTTCGTTGATGGCAATGGCAATAAGAATCGGCATAGGGAATGAGAATAATAGGGTAATCAGTGTTGAAGCTAATGTATTGCGCATGATGATGAGAAAATCACCATTGTCAAAGAAATACTGAAACCATTGAAATCCGACAAATTCGCTGTGGAACAAGGTATGCCAGAATCCGCCTAAGAGCGGTTGGTAATTAACAAATGACATATACATCCCAACCATGGGAGTGTAAGCAAATAGAACAGCCCAAATTAACGCAGGTAACATCATCAGAAACAAGAATTTTTGATCTTTTAGGATGGTCCAAAGCTTTCTTCGAGGAATCTTTAGGTTTTTTCGCTCCTGCAGTGTTATTGTTGCTCTCATTTAGGACACCTCGCATTTCAAGTTATGTATAAAATTATAGAGCTTAACAAAAAGCAATGTCGATATGACATTCTACCAAACGATGCCTGAAAATAACTTTCATTCCATGCTGGCATTTCGATAAGCGTTTTGAAAGCGTTATAATAGGAGGGCTCACGGTAGAAGGAGGGATTGCTACGATGTACAGTATTTTTCTAGTGGATGATGAACAACTAGAGTTGGAAATGATGCAGGATTATATTCGTTGGGAAGAAATGGACATCTTTGTAGTAGGAACTGCAGTGAACGGTAAAGATGCGTTGGAGAAAATAAAAGTGATTCAACCCGATATTATTCTGACCGATGTGCAAATGCCGATCATGAACGGCATTGATTTGGCCAAGCAGGTGAGTGAACAATATGATTGGATGCAGATCGTCTTTCTCACTGGACACGATGAATTTGACTATGTTAAATCCGCATTGAATGTAGGGGCCGTTGGTTATTTAC
>JAIMBU010000078.1 GCA_023511325.1 Gorillibacterium sp. | reverse complement strand
TCACCGTTTCCAATGGTGGTCTGATCGTGGATGAAGCTAACAAAAAAGAAGGCTTGTCTGATCCCAAAACCATCCAAGCCGCTGAATTTATTAATAAGCTTTGGAACGTTGATAAAGTCGTTAGAGTTAAATCCGGTAACAAGACGGATTGGAATGAAAGCACGACCTTCAAAGATGGTGATGTTGCCATGTTTACCGCAGCTGAATGGATGCTCCCGGATGTAACGTTCAATATGGGTGTGGTTCCGATGCCGCTCGGTCCGACAGGCACAGCAGATCACACTTACGCCAACACAGCAGCAGCAGCAAAGTTCATTCCAAAGGGAACGAAGGATGCACAAGTTGTCTACCAAGCCTATGAAGAAACCTTTGATATTCCGGCAACGGAAGAATATCCAGGACAAGATTATTTGGAAAGCCTTTATAAGAATCAAGAAGATATTGACATGGTTCGTGAACATATAGCCGGTACGGGTGTTATTACACTTGATGATGCTTACACCGATTACCCAACCAACAGCTTTGTTGAGGATATTATCGTGAAGAACGCTTCAGTAACTGCTACAGCTGAGAAATACAAACAACAAGCTCAAGCGGCCGTTGATAAGTTTGGCAAGTAAAAAGAATTGATGGTCGTTTGTCATGAGGGGGATGTCGACGAGACCTCCCCCTTCTTCTGCACAGAATCGGCCTCTCCGCTGCTTAAATCGAACAATTGTGCGAATAGAATAAGGATCGCACACGCGTTTACGAGGAGGAGTAACATTGACACGGAAACGACGAGTAACCAGAATCGCCGGAAGAGTATTGGCTGTTCTAACGGCATTAACCCTTTTATTGTCATCGGGAGCAACATCGCAAGCGGCTTCGGATAAGAAGAGTGCGACTGTGACCGATCAATCAGCAGAAAAGATTCTATTAGCATCTGCTCAAGATCGACTTACCTACCGAGCTTACATAGCGAAATTTCAAGGAGCGGCTCGACCAGAGAAGTCTATTACCCTAGAAGCAGCCGAGTATACCCAAATTAGTGGAACTGATTTTAAGCAACTGGACAATTATGAGGGCATGGCTGGGACTTCGTTATATACAGGAGAAGCAGGCGAAGCGGAATGGACATTCCATGTGGAAGCTGCTGGCTTTTACAATCTAGCTGCCACGTATTATCCCATTGAAGGGAAAAGCTCTACGATCGAGCGTTCGCTTAAAATTGATGGGGAGGTTCCCTTCGAAGAGGCGGGTTATTTGCAGTTTGATCGGATTTGGGACAATGAGCAGGAGCAGATTGTTCAGGATAATCAAGGCAATGATCTCCGACCCAAGCAGGTGGAACAACCCGTCTGGAGTCATGCTATTCTCAAAGACTCCGACGGGTATGAGGTAGAACCCTTTCTCTTCTACTTTACGGAAGGAGACCACAGCCTGACGCTAATCTCATCGCGGGAACCGATGGTTATCCGTCAAATCGATCTGTTTCAGGCCGATTCACCGCTTTCCTATGAAGAAGTGCTGAAACAATATGATCCCAACGGACTCGGTGTAACGAAGGACCTCATCATCTCCGTGCAGGGTGAGGCAGCTATTGCCAAATCCTCGCCTACCTTATATCCCTTAAGCGAACGTTCTAGCTCTGCTGTATTTCCCTACAGCTCATCCAAGGTGAAGATCAATACGATCGGCGGCTTCAATTGGCGTCTACCTGGCCAATGGATCGAGTGGGAAGTAGATGTGCAGCAAGCGGGCTTGTACAATATTGCCTTTAAAACGCAGCAGAATTTTGTCAGGGGAATTTACGCCGCGCGTAAACTGACCATTGATGGAAAGGTTCCTTTTAAGGAAATGGAAGAGGTCGCATTTCATTACAAAAGCGGCTATCGCCTCGATGTGATGGGTACAGATAAAGACAATCCTTACCTATTCTACTTAGACAAAGGCAAGCATGTTCTTCGCATGGAAGCGACCTTGGGTCAATTTGGGCTCCTGATCAATGATGTCAAAGAAAGCCTCTACAACCTGAATGCGATGTATCGAAAAATATTGATGATTACAGGCACAAGTCCAGACTCGGTGCGGGATTACCGGGTGGAGCAGCAGATTCCCGATCTGCTTGACGTTTTTCAAAGCGAGAAAGAGCGATTGACTGCTGTAGCCGCGGAGCTGGTCAAATTGTCGGGGCAATCCAGCGATCAGGAAGCACTGCTCAAGACGATGGCCCTGCAACTGGGTGAAATGATGAAGAAGCCTGATACGATCCCCCGCCGACTTGAAGCTTATAAAACAAACACGGGTGGTCTGGGGACGTGGTTGCAGCAAGCTCGTGAGCAACCACTGGAAATCGACACGATCTATATTACTTCGCCGGACGTCAAACTGCCGAAAAAGGGAATGGGTTTTGTGGCGAAGCTGAAGCACGAGGTTTCCACGTTCTTTTACTCTTTTTTTATCGACTATAACCAGATTGGTAACGTAGCCGAAACGACGAATCAACGTACCGTAACCGTCTGGATCGGTAGTGGTCGAGATCAGGCTAATACAATGAAGGCGATGATCGACGAAACCTTTACCGCGAAAACGGGGATAAACGTTAACTTAGAGCTGGTCAACATGGGAACGCTACTGCCTGCTACACTTGCTGGCCAGGGCCCCGATGTCGCCATGCAGATCGGCAACGATCTACCCGTTAACTTTGCCATGCGCAATGCGGCTGCCGACTTAACTCAGTTTGCTGATTATCAGGAAGTAGCCAAACGCTTCCGCGCTAGTGCACTTGTCCCTTATTCCTATAGTAATGGAGCCTATGCATTGCCAGAAACCCAAACCTTCAACATGCTATTCTACCGCAAGGATGTCATGAAGGAGCTTGGGCTCGACGTTCCAAAGACTTGGGATGATGTCGCCAATTTACTTGCTGTGCTTAACAAAAACCATATGGGATTTGGCTTACCGGTAGTTGCTCAGGCACCTAACCAGTGGACAAACATTCCGCCTAACTCGATGTATGCGACGATTCTGCTGCAAAGTGGTGGTCAATTCTACCGCAATGGCGGTAAGGAATCCGACCTTGACTCGCGGAAAGGAATTGAAGCCTTCAAGCTGTGGACCGAGTTTTATACAGACTACAAGCTGGAGCGAGAATATGATTTCGCTAACCGTTTCCGGACTGGACAAATGCCAATCGGAATCAGCGACTATACAATCTATAACCAGCTTTCTGTCTTTGCTCCGGAAATTCGCGGGATGTGGGGATTTGCCCCTGTACCGGGGACGGTGCAAACGGACGGTTCGATCCGACGTGACGTTCCTAGCGGCGGTAGTGGTGTCCTCATGCTGGAGAATGCAGAGGATAAGGATGCAGCCTGGGAGTTTCTCAAATGGTGGACCAGTGATGATACCCAGACACTTTTTGGCCGGGAAATGGAAGGACTAATGGGTGCGGCGGCACGTTATCCTACGGCAAATATAAATGCATTGGATCGGCTGCCTTGGCCTGTTGAGGATTATCAGAATCTGAAAGCCCAGTTCGAGTGGGTACAGGGAATTCCCGAGGTTCCCGGTGGATATTTCACAGGACGTCACTTGTTCAATGCCTTCTACAAATCGGTCGTTGGCAAAACGGAAGCCCGAGAATCCATCATGGATTACGTCCAGTACATCCAAGACGAAATTAGTACCAAACGCAACGAATTTGGGCTGCCGCAATAAAGGAGGGTAACGCGTGCATCATTCCACTTTACCAGAAGCAATCATCGGCAAGAAAATCGTTAAGCGTCCGCAGCCTCAATCCTGGTGGGGGATCAAATGGCAGGCGATCAAGGCGAATAAGCACTCATACATTCTGATGTCGCCGTACATGATCCTTTTTGCACTATTTACGGTGTTACCTGTTGTCATATCCATCTTTCTTAGCTTTACGTACTTCAATATGCTGGAATTTCCGAAATTCGTTGGTTGGCAGAATTACACCCGCTTGTTTCTAGAAGATGATGTGTTCCTGATTGCGCTGAAGAATACTTTGCTGTTCGCTGCGATCACGGGACCAATCAGTTATGTGGCCTGCTTTGTCTTTGCTTGGATCATCAATGAGCTGTCGCCAAAACTTCGGTCGATTATGACGTTGATATTCTACGCGCCCTCTATATCAGGGAATGTATATTTCATTTGGCTGATGATTTTTTCCGGTGATCGGTATGGTATTGCCAATGGTCTTCTGATCAAATGGGGATTCATCCTTGAGCCAATCCTTTGGTTGAAGACAGAAGGTTATATTCTGCCCATCATTATTATTGTTCAATTGTGGCTCAGTCTCGGTACCGGTTTCCTGACGTTTATCGCGGGTTTGCAAACGGTTGATCGGACGCTATACGAAGCGGGTGCAGTAGACGGAATTCGCAACCGCTGGCAGGAGCTTTGGTACGTGACCTTGCCTTCGATGCGGCCGCAATTGATGTTCGGGGCAGTCATCCAACTGACTACCTCCTTCGCGGTAGCAGACGTGTCGATTGCACTCGCCGGTTTCCCGAGTGTCAATTATGCAGCAGAAACAATCGTTACTCACTTGATCGACTTTGGCACAACGCGGTTTGAGATGGGTTATGCATCAGCCATTGCTACTGTGCTGTTCATCTTGATGGTCGTGACCAATATGATCGTCCAAAAGCTGCTGCGAAAGGTGGGTGAATAAGCATGAGTAGCCTGATCATTCGACTTCGCCCCAAGAAGCGGGTGAACCGTTCCTATATGGGGAATCTGACTCTATTCATCCTGCTCCTTGTGTTTGGAATGTTCATGATCCTGCCGCTTGTCTACGCGGTCAACAACGCCTTCAAGCCGTTGGATGAAATCTTCTTATTTCCACCGACCCTTTTTGTCCATAACCCGACGTTTAACAATTTTACTGACTTGGTCAACCTGCTTAGCCAATCGTGGGTTCCCTTCTCCCGGTATATTTTTAATACGGTGTTTATCACTGGCGTGGGCATCGTGGGGCATGTGCTGCTGGCATCGGCTGCTGCTTATCCGCTGGCCAAACATCATTTCCCAGGGAAAATCATTCTCTTTAATATCGTTGTGCTCTCCCTAATGTTTACGCCTGCCGTCACGGCCACACCTAACTATATGATCATGTCCTGGCTGGGTTTGATCGACACGTATTGGGCGGTGATCATCCCGGCATTCGCATACTCACTTGGGCTCTACCTCATGAAGCAGTTTATGGAGCAGATTCCTGATGCACTCCTAGAAGCAGCGAAAATTGACGGAGCCAGCGAATACCGGATTTTCTTCACTATTGTCATGCCGAACGTCAAGCCTGCTTGGCTTACGCTGATCATCCTCTTGTTTCAAATTCTCTGGGGTAGCGATGGCAACGGATTTATTTATAGTGAGCAACTAAAGACGCTTCATTTTGCCTCCACCCAGATTGTCCAGGGGGGAATTGCGCGCGCAGGAGCCGGGGCTGCGGTGGCGCTCATTCTGATGAGTGTACCGATCGCACTGTTTATTTTCTCGCAAAGCAAGATCATTGAGACGATGGCCACTTCAGGAATGAAAGAGTAGGAGGGAGCGAATTTGATAGCGAAAAAATGGATTCTTATCCTTGCGGCAGCCTCCCTATTGTTAACGGGAACAAAACCTGCGGCAGCCGCTTCGGCACCATATGAAAGCTATAACTATGATTTTTGGAGCGATGCGGTGGCAGCTCCAGCAGCTTATCTACCGGCGCGATCCATAACAGGTGCAGAACTGGGCATCGGTGACTTTCTCGAACCAAGCGATATGCATATATCAGAATCCGGTGATACCTACGTTTTGGATAGCGGAAATGCCAGGATTGTCGTCTTAGACGCCAATTGGCAGGTTAAACGCACAATTGAAACCTTCGACAATGCGGGTAAGCAGGATACCTTCAAGAATCCGGGGGGAATCTTTGCTGATGAAGATGGCAATATCTACGTGGCGGATACAGATAACCTGCGTGTTGTTGTGCTGACGTCAGAGGGTCTGTTACTCAAGGTCGTGCAGAATCCAGAGTCCGATGTCTTGGCTAAGGATTTCAAATTTGCCCCCGTAAAAGTAACGGTCGATAAGGCCAAACGGATGTATGTCGTCTCCCGCGGGGTATACGAAGGAATTATGCAGTTTGATGAGAAGGGGAAATTTCTCGGATATGTCGGTACGATAAAAATCCGGCGGGATTACGCAGATTACTTCTGGCGCCTGATCTCAACCAAGGCACAAAAGGCGCAGATGACGCTGTTTATCCCCACCGAATTCTCCAATTTAGATATCGATAACAAGGGTTTTGTCTATGCCACCAACATCGATGTTGGCTCCCAGGAGCCGATCAAGCGGCTTAATCCTTCCGGAGAAGATGTGTTGAAACGGTTTGGCTACTTTCAGGTGCAAGGTGATCTTTACTCCCGGAGAGTAGTTGGTCCATCTAAATTCGTCGACATCAAGGTGCTTGGCAGCGGAATGTACAGTGGTCTCGACACCACACAAGGGCGGGTGTTCACCTACGATGATGAAGGCCATCTGCTTTATATTTTCGGGGGAAAAGGCACCCAAGTGGGCACCTTCAAAACACCAGTAGCCATCGAACAGTCTGGGGATAACCAAGTTGTCCTCGATCGCGGCAAAGCAAATATCATTGTCTTTGAACCGACTGCCTTTGGTAAGCTCGTGAATGAAGCAGTCCGCAATCATTACATCGGGGAAGACAAGGAAGCGGTAAAAAGCTGGGTCAAGGTGCTTGAACTCAACTCCAACTATGACATTGCTTATATCGGTATTGGCAAAGCGATGTTGATGGAGAAGGAGAATAAGCAGGCCATGAGCTATTTCAAGCTTGGTATGGACCGCAAAAGTTATTCCGTTGCCTACAAGCGGTATCGCCGAGAAGTGATGAAGGAACATTTTGGCACTGCCATGACCTTCCTCTTGGTGGCTGCTTTGGCGTTCTTCAGCTATAAAGCGGCGAAGAAATGGAGACAAAGGAGGGCGACGGGCCGTGAAGCAAGATTTTATTAAGTTTCCCTTGCACGTGATTGTGCACCCGTTCGACGGATTCTGGGATATGAAATATGAAGGCAAGGGGAAGCTGCGGGTTGCCTTTGCTGTACTGTTCCTTCTGGTCATTACGATTATTTTACAAAAACAGTTTGCTGGATTTCTGGTCAACTTCAACGATCCACGGCAGCTCAACAGTGTAAGTGAGCTGATCTATATCGTGCTTCCATTCTTCCTCTGGTGCATCGCCAACTGGTCGATAACGACCCTGATGGACGGAGAGGGAAAGCTAATCGAGATTATGAATGCTACTGCCTACGCGCTCATTCCGCTCATCCTGATCTATCTGCCGATGACTTTTGCCAGTCGATTCATGGTTCAGGAGGAAACAGCATTTTATTACTTGTTGAACACATTCGCGACAATCTGGTTTATCGGACTGCTGTTTGTCGGCATCATGACCGTACATCAATACACGGTAGCCAAGACGATTCTGACCATGTTCCTGACCATCCTTGTCATGCTGATCATCGTTTTTCTCGGATCGCTCTTATTCAGTATGATGCAGCAAATATACGAGTTTATCATTAACGTTTATCGCGAGATCATTTTTCGTACGTAAAGGAGGCCGCACCTGTGAAGAAAAGAAAAACCCTGTATACGGTGCTGGTCTGTGCCGTGCTTGGCGGCATGTTTGCCGGTGTCCTGTTCTACATCAATCACGGAGCACCTGCCGTGAAGGCAGCTGTATACGAGCAAGTGACAACTGAGCTTGCGTCTGGTAAAGAACTAACCACTCTACCCGATTCTGGGCAAGGTGTTGCAGGTATGGATCTGGTGGCTGAGAATACCAATCTAGCTCTTTACTATCAACCGGAGACAACGGAAGTAGCGGTAATGGATAAACGGAGCAAGCAGGTCTGGTACAGTAACCCGGTGAATCGCAATGAGGATGCGCAGGCATCACCCTACGAGAAAGAGGTTTTGTCGTCTCAGCTTACCCTCTCCTTTCGCGATTCAATCGGCACCATTGACACCTACCCCAACTTCACGCAGAGCATCAGTAAGCAACAATTTGCGGCTGAGAGTATTAAAGACGGCGTGCGCATTACGTACACGCTGGGGGATATGTCGCTGGGAATTGATGCGTTGCCCAAATACATTACTAAGGAAAGACTGGAGGAGAAGGTACTCAGCAAGCTTGACGCCACTCTTTCCAAGTACGTATCAGCACGGTATTATCCCAGTAAAACCAAAGAGGGCGTACTTGAGCGCCTCGATGATCAGATCAAGAAGCAGTTGGTGATGAAAAAGATGCTAGATGCCTTCGTCAAATCGGGTTATACCGCGGAGGATCTAGCTCTGGATAATCAAGCGAACGGATTAGAGGAGGCTGGGGGGATTTCGAGCAAACCGAAATTTTCCATTCCGCTGGAATATCGGTTGGAGGGCGATTCCCTTGTCGCTACTGTCCCGGTCAAACAAATCACGGAGAGTGACACGCACC